>JAIWNO010000016.1 GCA_020216785.1 Desulfomonile sp. | reverse complement strand
GGCGTACCGTGTCATTCTCGAGGGATACGGGCTTCCAAGGCAACTCGCAGCTTCTCCTTAAGCTCGGTGAGGTCCGAGCTTTTGACCACGTAGTAGTCTGCCGCGACAGCTTTCAGGTCCACTTTGAAGCTGGAATACGCGGAATTGAGGATTACCGGCAGATCATAGTGCTTCTTGCGAATCTGTTGGAGGAGATCGAGTCCGTCATATTCCCGCATCTTGATGTCCAGGACGATGCAATCGGGCTGTTCTTTGTCCACCAGTTCCAGCAGACCTTTGCCGTCGGGGAGAGTGATCACTTCGTACCCGTCGTCTCGCAGCTCCATGGAGTAGAGCATTCTGATTCCTTCTTCATCGTCCACGATCAGAATCTTAGACATGGCGGCCTCCCATTTCTCGGCGGTCCCTCGGACAAGCGGCGTTATGTCGAGAACCAACGCTCCAGGAGATACGGCTTGGTCTTCTCGAACTGCAAACACTGGTCCTCGATGATCTCCTCAACTTGTTGATTGTTCATTGCCTCGGTCTCGATGACGAACGACAGGGCCCGCCCAAAGTAGAGAGGGACCAAGGCCTCAAACAATTCATCCGGAGGAACGACCCGGTTTCTGTACGCCCACGAGAAGTCGTAAAGCACTCGAGCCCACAGGACGGTCGGGAATTCGAAGCCTTCCTTGGGCAACCCGGCGACTTCCTGGAGTTTTCCTAACGTCTGCTCCTGCAGGATCTCACGATACACATCCCAACGGGAGCCTGTTCCTGCAAGAAATTTCTGCCATAGCGCCTCCAAGTCAACCATCACCGGCGGCGGGACCGTCACTTCTGCGCCGAAGCCGAATACCCGTGTGGGACGGCTCCACTTCACCTCTTTCCAGAAATCCTGGTGACGGCACATCAGATCGAAAATGGTCGCAATGACACACCTGAAAACCGGTCCCGGATCCGATTCCGGGTCCCTCACCCGGTGAATCTTAGGGTTTCCCATGAACGACTGAATCACCGGAACGCGATTCAGCATCGCGATAGACGTCATCCAGACATCGATACCGAATTCGCCCACAATCTTCGTCCATGCGTCGGATTCGAGGAATGTGCGGGCTAAATCGCCGGAAAAGCCGAATTCGCCTCCGATGGGCTGACGAACCCGCCGGCCGTAGAGGGCTCGGGTAAGCGGATATACAATTACGTTGTTCACGAGGCGGTCGTACTTGTGCCGGACATACAGCGGCGTGACGTACGACGAGTCCTCGAAGAGCGGTTCGGCCAAGTTGCGGACCCATTGCGGCGTAATGCTCTTGATGTCGGCGTCCACAACGATGACGGCCTTCGCGGAAAGCTCCACCGCCTTCTCGAACAGGTTTCGCAGATTGTTGCCCTTGCCTGTGACACCTTCAGGAGTCGAGACATATATCTTCGGATGTTTGGTGGGAGTTCCGAGAAACGTCTGCCGCGTGCCGTCGGGCGAGTTGTTGTCGCAGTTGACGATCACACCCTTGCGGTCGGGAAAAAATTTGGAAAGCCCCTTATCCGCTTGTGTTGTCGGCGTCGCAATCGCGGACGCCTCGTTGTAAGACGGGATGCCCACCACGAGTTCCGCTGAAGAGACACCTTCAGGATTGTCCTCGAACGCCTTCATTCCATTTCCTTGCCCATTTTGCGAATCATGCCCGCGGTGCGAAGGGAGGAAGTCATCCGAACGCCCTATTGCTTCGACCGGGCATTGCCGTTAATCGAGTGTAACACATCCCATGCCCGAAATGGTATAACTCCCCGGACGGAGACGGCAATGGACAGAGCGTCCCTCAAAGCCATCGTGGAAGGCATGATCTTCGCCCACCCGGAGCCTCTTTCCGCGCGTGCCATCAGCGGCGTCATTCGGGAAGCATCCGCGGAGACGATACAGTCCGTGCTTGATGACCTCGAACGGGAGTACCGGGAGCGCAACGGTGGATTTGTGCTCAGCAAAGTTGCCGGCGGATACCAGTTTCGATCAGCGCCGAAGGTCTCCTCATGGGTGCTCGAGCTGCGCAAGATGAAGCCCTCAAGGCTCAGTCGAGCGGCCCTGGAGACGCTCTCCATTGTTGCGTACAACCAGCCTGTTACCAAAAGCCGGATCGAACAAATTCGCGGGGTGGAAAGCTCGGGCCCACTGAGACATCTCATCGAACGAGGGCTCATCGAAGTTGCCGGCCGCAAGGACGTTCCAGGCCGCCCGCTTCTTTACGGCACGACTCAGCGGTTCCTCGAAGTGTTCGGGCTTCCGGATCTGGCCTCGCTCCCACCCCTTCCCGAGGCGGAAGCATTCGAAGAGGCCGTGGAGTGACATAGCGGCCGCTCGTGCCCGCGAGGGAGATATTTGCCCGGGGGGCATGCCTCCGAAACGAAGTCAGGCTCGCCGTCCCTAGTGGAGGAGGCATGATCCCGGCCCACAGAGGTCCCCAAATTCTCCTCACGGGACCCGTTTGCGGCCGACGCTATAGTAAATAAAACCCCGCTCCGCCATGCGCTCCGGATTGTAGAGATTACGACCGTCGAAAATGACCGGCTCCTTGAGAAGTTGTTTGATTTTCTCGAAGTCCGGATGCCGGAATTCGTTCCATTCCGTAACGATAATGAGCGCGTCCGCGCCTTCGAGGCACTCGTAATTCCCCGGCGCAAAGTCCACAGCATCCCCGACAACCCGTCCGGCGCTTTCCATCGCCACCGGGTCGAAAGCTTTCAGCTTCGCGCCCAGTGCGTGCAACTCCCGAATCAAGGTGAGCGAAGGCGCTTCCCGGATGTCATCCGTCCGCGGCTTGAAGCTCAGGCCCCATAAGGCAAAACACTTCCCTTCAACGGAGCCGTAATGCTCGACAATCTTTTGCACGAAGTGCTTCCGCTGAGCTTTGTTCGCTTCCTGGACCGCTTCTATGATGTTCAGCGGTACACCGTGGGCGCGGCCTGTACGGCTGAGGGCATCGACATCTTTGGGAAAACATGACCCGCCGTACCCGATCCCTGCAAAGAGAAACTGCGGCCCAATGCGCGGGTCGGACCCTATTCCTGCCCTGACTTTTTCGATGTCTGCGCCCACTTTTTCGCACAGACGCGACAATTCGTTGATGAACGAGATCTTCGTGGCAAGCAGTCCATTGGCGGCGTACTTAGTCATTTCCGAGGAGAGGACGTCCATGAGAAGGACGGGCTTGCCTGTGCGGACAAAAGCGCTGTAAAGCTCCTTGAGGATTTCTCCGGCCCGCACGTCTTCCACGCCGATTACCACCCGGTCGGGCTTCATGAAGTCTTCCACAGCGTTGCCTTCTTTGAGGAATTCCGGGTTGGAAGCCACGTCGAACGGGTGGCTCGTCTCCTGCGCGATAATGTCGCGCACCTTGAAGGTGGTTCCGACAGGCACCGTGCTCTTGGTGACGATGATCTTGTACGTGTTGATCGCCTTACCGATGGAACGCGCCACATCAAAGACGTGGGTCAGGTTCGCGCTGCCGTCCTCGTCAGGCGGTGTGCCGACAGCAATAAAATTGATCAGAGAGGACTCCACTGTGTATTGAAGGTCGGTAGTAAATGAGAGTCGCTTTTCGGCCACGTTGCGCGCTATCATCTGTTCGAGGCCGGGCTCGTAGATCGGGACTTCACCGTCGGTCAGGCACCTGATCTTCTCCTCGTCGATGTCCATAAGGACCACGTTGTTTCCCATTTCCGCAAAGCATACGCCGGTGACGAGTCCTACGTAACCGGTCCCGATGACTCCAACATGCATGTCGAACTCCTCAATGTCCCGTCATTCCGCGAAAGTAGGAATCCAGTTCCTGTTCTGGGTCCCCGCCCCTGTTCAACCCAGGGGGCAGGCTTTCCGCGGGAACGAGGCTCTCCTGTTAGATTATCCTGTCCCGAGTGAACGGGCATTATTTTCAGCAACCCCCTATAACTGCGCTTCGGAGGCATATCGCCCGACTGCCGGCGCGAGTACTTCAGGCGCATTGGCATTAGGTGTTGAGCACATAAATATATATTATGGCATACATTGGGTCAGGTTTCACGGCTAAATCGCCGTTGCCGGCCCGAGGCCGCACAGAGAGCACTCATGCGTAGCGAATGAGAGTTTGCTCCAAGTCCCGAATACGGTCTCTCAGCGTTGCGGCCCTTTCGAATTCAAGGTCTCTGGCGGCTGCAAACATCTCGTCCGTGAGCTTCTTGATGAGCTTGGGGAGATCGGAGGGCTCTAAAGGCTCATTTTCCTCCCGATGCGCTGTGACTTCGACGGTTACGTAGTCACGTTCCGCGAGTGAGGAGAGAATGTCGACGATGTTCTTCTTGATCGTTTCCGGCGTAATATTGTGCTCCCGGTTGTATTCCCGCTGTATCTTGCGCCTTCGGTTGGTTTCCTCTACGGCCTTTTCGATCGACTCGGTCATCCGGTCCGCATAGAGGAGGACTGTTCCATCCACGTTTCGGGCAGCCCGGCCGGCGGTCTGGATAAGCGAGCGCTCAGAACGGAGAAATCCCTCCTTGTCCGCATCAAGAATCGCTACCAAAGAGACTTCCGGGATATCCAGCCCTTCCCGGAGGAGGTTGATCCCCACGAGAACGTCAAATACGCCCAACCTGAGATCACGAATGATTTCCATCCGTTCTATGGTGTCGATCTCCGAATGGAGATAGCGGACGTTTACCCCGAGATTACCGTAGTACTCGGTAAGGTCTTCCGCCATCCGCTTTGTCATGGTCGTGACAAGAACTCGGTGGCCTTGGTCGACTCTCTTGCGGATCTCTGCCAGGAGATCGTCAACCTGGCTCGTTGCGGGACGAATCTCGATTACCGGATCGGTAAGCCCTGTAGGCCGAATAATCTGCTCCACGACCCTGCCGTCGGCCTTTTCCAGCTCGTATGGCCCGGGCGTTGCCGAGACGTAGATCGCCTGGCTCACATGTTCCTCGAACTCCTGGAACGTGAGCGGCCTATTGTCCAGAGCGCTGGGAAGCCGAAAACCGTATTCCACGAGAGTGCTTTTCCGAGAGTAGTCGCCCGCGTACATGCCTCGAATCTGGGGGATGCTTACATGCGACTCGTCAATAAAGAAGAGCGAATCCTCAGGGAAATAGTCGAGAAGCGTAAGCGGCGGCTCCCCGGGCCGGCGGCCGGTCAGGTACCGGGAATAGTTCTCGATCCCGTTGCAGTACCCCATTTCCTTGAGCATCTCCACGTCGAAACGGGTGCGCTCCTCAATGCGTTGTGCCTCGATCAGGCGGTTGGAGTTCCGGAAGTATTCCACCCGCTCTCTCATCTCCTCCAGTATCAAATCGCATGAAGCCAACAAACGCGACCGTTCGGTTACATAGTGGCTCGCAGGGTAAATTGCCACGCGGTCCAAGGCTCGTATCACCTTGCCGCGTAACGGATCGATCTCATAGATCCCGTCCACCGAATCTCCGAAAAACTCGATCCTTACGGCCAGAGATTCCTCGTACGCGGGGAAGACCTCAACCACGTCTCCTCTGACGCGGAACGTCCCCCGGTGAAAGTCAATGTCGTTGCGGTCGTACTGGATCTCCACCAGTCGCCTCAGGACATCGTCGCGGTCGCTCTCCTCCTTCTGGATGAGGTGCACGAGCATGTTGCGGTAATCTTCCGGCGAGCCGAGGCCGTAAATGCATGATACCGACGCAATGATCACCACGTCGCGTCGCTCCAACAGCGATCGGGTCGCGCTGTGGCGCATCTTGTCGATGGTCTCGTTGATGCTCGTGTCCTTTTCTATGTATGTGTCGCTTTGCGGGATGTACGCTTCAGGCTGATAATAGTCATAATAGGATACGAAATACTCCACCGCATTCTCGGGAAACAGCGCTCTGAACTCACTGAAAAGCTGAGCGGCGAGGGTTTTGTTCGGCGCCAGGATCAACGCAGGCTTTCCTGCCTGAGCGATTACATTTGCCATGGTGTACGTCTTGCCGGACCCCGTGACTCCGAGGAGCACCTGATGCCGGAGTCCCTCCTTGACCCCGCGTGTCAGGGACTCAATCGCCTGGGGCTGATCGCCGGATGGGACGAAGCTTGAAACGAGCGTGAACTTACCCATGAATCGTCCTGTTACTTGAGTCCCCGGCCCAGGATTTGGAGCGACCCGTGCACCTTGCGAATCACGGGCTCGAGATTGGCGAAACCCGACGGACGATCGGAAATGATCATCTGCAATACCTTATCCTCACCTACAACATAATGCACGAGCTGGACGTGTTCCAGGCCCCGCCGGTCCTTGAATGCGCACACCAAGTGCCCGGAATCGCTCCCTTTCTGAGCCTCGCTCTCATCCAGCACCACGGCATCTTTCATGTCCAGCTTCAACCGCTCCTTGAACGAGGCCAAGAAGGGTCCTGCCTTGGCTTCCCCGCGGCGTGCGCGCTTCTCGACAAATACGGAGATCCGCAGACTTGCAGACGGATGGAAGATCGAAACCTGGTCAGGATTCGTGGATCGAACCTCCATCGTGGAAGGGTAATCGAACGCAAAGCGCCCCAACGGATCACGATATTGCGTATATCCCGCGTCCGTCGCACAAGCGTATGACGCAATGAGCGCGATCGCCGCGCACAACACTACACCGATCATACTAGGCAATGCCCGTTTGACCATCAACTGACCCGATGCCTCTCAGTGCGATGCCGGGACGCCACACCGTCGCTGCTGTGGTGAGTGCCGCCATCGACCGGCAAGATGCCGGTCCCACCAGCGACCGCCTCTCACCATCAGGGGCCACTGCCGGCTTGTCCGGAAGCGGCACCGCTACTGTGCCTTCGGGACTCCGATCACAAGGTCCTTCCCGCCTGGATCGTCTCCGGATGGCAGGATCTTTTTCGAGCCTTGCTTCTTTCCCTTAACGGCAGATTGCCCCAGAGTCAGCGCTTCTCCCAGCGTTGTGGCGGCACTGAAAACCGCAGCCTCGAGCCCGGCTTGAACCCCTTGCCTGAACCAGGCCGCGTGGTCGGATTCCTGGAAAGCGAGTAATTCCTTGATTTCCGCGTCGGTGAGCGTACGCAAGGCGTGCGCAAACCCCGCGAGCGCAATATCCATTGTGCGACGATCGCTTGCAGCTATCCCAGCCTCAACCGCCTCCAGCTTTGGCTCGATATCGTCGATCAGATCGCCTCCGTCGAGCGCGTGATCAAGGAACCCCTTTACGAGCCCTCTGACCACTGCTCGTGCAAGCCTTCCGTTGCCTTCGCCTGCGATCTCGATTTTGACAAGACGCTCGAGTACCGCCCGCCGCTCATCGCTCATACCGGTAACGATCGTGCGGCCCTCCCAGATGTTTTTCAACGCCTCCTGATCGAGGGAATTGCCGACAAGGCGGCTCACCTTGCGCCCCAGTTTGGAGTCGTAAAACTCAATCAGCTTGTCCGCGTGCTCTTCTTCGTAATTCGCCGCCAAGGCATGTCGCACAATCGGCAGAAGCCGCTCTTTGCCGGCATTCTGCCTGACTGCCGCCTCGGCATGGGTACGTGCCTTCTGGTCGGGGAAAGCATCCCACGGAATCGCCGACAGCACGGCCGGCCCGATCATCTCCAGCTGCTTTGCAACACCCGACGCGTCGAGTAGACGGTCGATCCGTTTGTCCGCCTGATCCGCATGAGCCGGCCGCGCGTCCTGCTCCGACGCGAGGACGATCGTGAGCGGCACCAACATGGCCGCGACGAGACGAAGGGAAACCATGCGCGTTACAGTTCGTGGAATTCCCGCGGGACTTCCATCAGTTTGCCGTCGGGACTCACGGTGACCAGTGTGACGGTAGCCGTGACGAGATAGTCCCGCGGCTGTCCTTTCTTGATGATGATCTGCCGGACCACGATACGAAATTTGGTGGAACTCTCGATCCAGGTGCGCACCACAAGCACGTCACCCAGCCGCGCGGGTGCATGGAACGCGATTTCGATCTTGTGCACCATGAAGAAGTACCCGCCCTCATGATACCCCGCGATGCTGGACAGGCGCTCGTCAACATATTCGGTGCGGGCGCGTTCGAGGAATTTCAAATAGTTGGCATGGTAGACTACCGACATACAGTCCGTGTCCTCGTAATATACTTTGCACTCGAACGTGCCCTCTTTCGGATGAGCCGACCCACTTCCCGTCGACGGAGATTCCGCAGCCATGGACTACACCCTTCCGAAACAACCTCTCCTGTTTCCAAAATTTGTGGGATGGTAGCATATTCCGTACGAGCGGAAAAGGATCGGCCGCGAATGCTGTGCTTACGGAGGAAAGGAGCTGAGCGTGGACAGAAAACCGCTTCTCGGCGCGCACATGTCGATCGCGGGAGGCTTGCACCTGGCTTTCGAGCGGGGTGAAGCAGTAGGATGCACCGCAATACAGATCTTCACATCCAACGCTACCCAGTGGAAATCCAAGCCGCTGTCCGAAGACGATATTCAAACATTTACGCGCGAGCAGAAACGCACGGGAATTAAGGTCGTAGCCCATGACTCGTACCTGATCAACCTCGGCTCGCCGGATCGCGGGCTGCTCGAGCAATCCCGCCGAGCCTTCCTGGAAGAAATGGAGCGCTGCGAGCGGCTGGGCATTCCGGTACTCGTCATGCATCCAGGCTCTCACCGCGGGGCAGGCGAGGACGAGGGACTCCGCACGGTGAGCCAATCTTTGAACAAGCTGCTCAAGGCCACAGCAGGCTATTCGCTGATTGTCGCGCTGGAGAATACAGCCGGCCAGGGATCTGCGCTCGGCCACTCTTTCGCACACCTGCAGCGCCTTCTTTCAGAAAGTATTCGGCCGGAGCGCCTCGCCGTGTGCTTCGACACCTGCCACGCGTTCGCTGCGGGTTACGATCTGCGAACTGAAAAGAGTTTCCGCCGCGTGCTCGAGGAGTTCGACAAGGTCGTCGGCCTCAACAAGCTAAAGGTTATTCATGTGAACGACTGCAAAAAAGACCTCGGATCACGCGTGGACCGGCATGAGCACATCGGACGCGGCAAGATCGGACTGGAATGCTTCCGAACGCTCATGCAGGAACCGCGGTTTCGCGAGGTCCCGAAGCTTATGGAGACGCCCAAGGAACTCGACGGCGTGGACATGGACCCGGTCAATTTAGGAATTCTGGCCAAGATGGCCGCGCCGTGAAATTAGTGGGAATGTATGGTAATATACGGCCCTTAAAAAGCCCGGACGGCAGAGGCGGAATAAGTGTGTCCAAACACAATGTGATCATCATCAAAGGTCCGAAGGAAATTGCTATCATGCGGGACGCCAACAGGATCGTCGCCGAAATCCTCGCTCACCTCGGTGAAATCATCCGACCCGGAATCACCACCGGCGAACTGGACGCGGCGGCCGACGCGATGATTCGCAGGGCAAAGGCCGACTCGGCCTTCAGAGGTTACCGCATGCGCGATAATACCCCCTACCCCGCGTGCGTTTGCTCTTCAGTGAACGAGGAAGTGGTCCACGGCATACCAGGACCGCGCGTCCTCAGGGAAGGCGACATCGTGGGCATTGATGTGGGAGTGATGTATAAAGGGTTTGTGGGCGACGCGGCAGCCACCTTCCCCATCGGTCAGATCTCTCCGGAAGCGCACCGGCTCCTGACAGTAACTCGGCAGGCCCTCTATAAAGGCATTGAGCAGGCGAAACCGGGTAATCGGCTCCAGGATATCTCTGGAGCCATCCAAGACCACGTGGAGGCACACGGCTTTTCCGCTGTCCGCGACTTCGTCGGACACGGAGTGGGCCGAAGTATGCACGAGCCCCCACAAATCCCGAACTACCGAACCCCCGGATGGAACCCCCGGCTGGAGGTCGGGATGACTCTTGCGCTCGAGCCAATGGTCAATGAAGGGACCTGGCGGGTGAAAATGCTGTCTGACGGGTGGACCGCCGTAACTGCCGACGGCAAACTGTCTGCGCACTTCGAGCACTCGATCGCGATTACGGACAACGGTCCGCTGATCCTGTCGCAGGTCTGATCCTCACAGATCTTGTGTCCGAAAGGTG
>JAIWNO010000003.1 GCA_020216785.1 Desulfomonile sp. | reverse complement strand
GGACAGCCGACCAAGGAGATTTTCGGCCCTCGCGGCTAGGTCGCGCTCGTCACGGCCACCAATCACCCATGCTTCGCCGACGATGTTCAAGTCAGGCGGAATGGGCCAACTCGGCGGCTCGAATGACGCGCTCTTCGCCGGTTGCTTGCTCGGTGCGACCACTCGAAGACCAGGAACATGCTCCTGAAGGATGACGTGGAAATTGGTTCCACCGAACCCGAACGCGCTCACACCAGCCCGTCGAGGCGTGTTATTCCGCGCGGGCCACGGCCGCGGCTCTGCCACGAGAAAGAGCGGCGACGTCTTCCAGTCGATGCACGGATTAGGCTTCTTGACGTTGATGGTCGGCGGAAGTGTCTGATGATGAAGGCTAAGGATGACCTTGATCATGCCCGCGGCTCCTGCAGCTGCCTTCAAGTGACCGATCTGCGACTTGACCGAGCCGATGCCCACAGAGCCCGGCTCTGCACCAGCCTCCCGAAAGATCTTGTCAAGGACGCCCAACTCGGTGCTGTCACCCACCGGAGTCGAAGTGCCGTGGGCTTCCACAAGACTGATGGAACTTGGTGCAACGCCGGCCGATTCGAGGCACGCCTGCACCGCACGCTCCTGCCCAGCGGCATTGGGAGCGGTAATTCCCTTGCCTCTGCCGTCAGAAGATGATCCTATCCCGAGAATTGTACAATAAATCCGGTCGCCATCCCGTATCGCGTCGGAAAGCCTTTTGAGAACCAAAATACCAGCGCCTTCGCCCATCACGAAGCCGTTAGCCGACTCATCGAAGGGCCGACTTCCGTCGGGAGACAATGCACCGATTTTGCAAAACTTCACGAACGAAGGCGGACCCATGGCCGCGTCCACTCCGCCGGTAATCGCGTAGTCGATGGTGCCTTCCCGGAGCGCGGCCACAGCATTCATCACCGCGGCCATTGATGAGGCGCAGGCAGCGTCAACCGTGAAATTGGGCCCCCGAAGATTAAAGACATTCGCCACACGGCCCGAAATCACGTTCGCGAGCTCTCCAGGAAGCGAATCCTCGGTAATTGACGGGAGTCCTTCGAGATATCGGTTCCGGAATTCGTCGATCAGCGCCTTCTTTGCTTCCGGACTCACCTGAAGGCTGTCAAGCGACCCCTCGAGGCAGGCCACCGTGCGCGGCAGCCCTACCCTCGTCGCATAAAGGTCGGTGTTTTCGCCACCCATGCTATTGCCGAGCACTATGCCGACTCGCGCGGTCTTAAGATCGTCCGGCGACAGTCCCGCGTCGGCGAGCGCATCCGCGGTGCAGCTCACCGCCAGTTGCTGCGTGCGGTCCATCTTGCCCGCAACTGCTGGAGGAATCCGATACTTGAGCGGATCAAACGCGAAGTCGGTCACAAATCCGCCGATACGGCTGTAGGTCTTGTCCGGCACTTTCGGGTCAGGATGATAGTAGAAATCCGGATTGCCCCACCGGTCGGGCGGGACCTCAACGATGCCGCTGCGACGGCTGATAATCTGGTCCCAGAAACGCTCGGGGGAGTCGGCCCCAGGAAAACGCAACCCGATGCCCACCACGGCGATAGGTTCTCGGTCGGCTTCAACAACGGCCTCGGGCGTGTCGGCAATCGGTTCGATTGCCGGCGAATCGCCCTCGTAGATACGACGACCGTTCGTTATGATCTCATCGTGCAACGCTTCGATGGTGGTAGGCCCGTCCAGAAGCGATACCACCTGCCCCATGAGGTACAATCCCCGTTCAAGCTGTTCGTCAGGCGGGAGTTGGTAGAAGACGGGGCATTCAGCGGCCGCCGTCGAAGGATCGATCGCGCAGCCCTTGGAGGCAAGCCGAAGCGCGCCAAGGTTGTCCTTTTCGTACAGTTCCTTCCGTTCCCGCAACGGCACCCCGTCACGCACCCGCTGCGTCTCGCGCTTCACAAGCGTCGCGGCCATAGGGGAGCCTGCGGCACGGGCCCGCGTATTGACGGTCCTGCCGATAACTACTGTACGGTCGCTTCTGACGGCTAATTCCTGATAGGTCCGAGTGATCGCCCCGGTTGAAACAGCTTCTTCCGTGGCCAGGTAGGCTGTTCCCATTTGGAGGCCGATATTCAACCCGCGAGCCGTGAACCCCTCTACCATCCCGGCGACAAACGCGGCCGCTCGGCCTGTTGCGATGCCGCCGGCAAGTAATACGGTGACCTCGCTCAGGTCCAGACCGTCGAGCGCAGCCTTCTCCAATTCCGCAAAGTTGGCGCTCCAAAGATCGAGACTGCCCAAGGAGCCGATGTGCCCTCCTGATTCCGCACCCTCGAACACGAAGTGCCGCAACCCCGCGCTGAGGGCTTCCGAGAGGATCGCTGCCGCAGGACAGTGCAGATAGCACACCGTCCCCAGGGCCTCGATGCGTCGGGCAAGATCGACGCTCCCCGCGGCGAGGATCGCAAACGGTGGAGTGATCTCCTTCATCAACTCCAGGTGCGCTTCGTAGCAGTGCCGGTTCACTTCCAATCCGATGAGCCCCACACCGAACCTGCCGCCGGTCTTTTCCCAAGCGAGCCGGAGCGCATCCCTTGCAATACCTGCGGGCATATTTCCCATGGCCAGGAACGGCAGCGCACCCCCGCGCGCCACAGCGGCCAGGAAGTCCGCGTTGTCGCTCACATGGGCCATCGGCCCTTGCACAACAGGGAATCGTGTTCCATGATGTTTCGCGAGGTTGGAATCATCGTGGAAAGGCCATTCGCCGCGGCTTTCACCCATGCGCCGCCCGAACGCCCCCACAATGGCTTCCGCTGTACCAAACCGATCAGAGAGCGACCGAGCGACCGCGATGTCCTCAGAAAGCGGCAGCAAGACTTCGTCGGTGTCGAATGCCGTGCCTGGGCCCGGCGACAGCGCACGGACAATTCGCTGCACATATTCGGCCGCTGAGTCGGGCGAGAGCGACCCCTCCACTTTGCGGAGTTCCCGCACCAGCTTCGTGGCCACACGGGAATAGACCCGATACGGCGTGCCGAGCGATTCGCCCAGCACCACTGTCGCCGGAGCGGTGAGCGAGCGGAGAAAATCCTTGACCTCCGACGCAACCGCCGAATCCTCCGCTAGGAGCAGATGCACATCGAGCACCACACCCGCGGCCCCTGCCGCTGACGCTCCTGCCGCGGTATGCAGCCCGACCCCGCCTTGGAGGAATACCGGCAGCCGCGATGCTCTCAGCACCTCCTGGAGCAGCACGAGTCCACCGGTTTCGCTCACCCGGCCCGGTCCTTCGTTGCCCCGCGCGATGAGGGCCGCGGCCCCGGCCTTCTCAGCCGCCGCGGCCTGCCGCCCGGAACCAACCTCCACAACCACGGGCACGGGAGCGCCTGCAAGCTCACCCGGCGTCAACGCCGCCACACGGTCAATTTCTTCCAGCGCAACCACGGCCGCACGGACACCGGCAGCAGGACCCAGCCGACTCAGTTCGCCCAGCGAGACGCGTACACCATGGGGGACCCCCGCGGGCACATCAACGCGGCCGGCGCCGGCGTTGAACCGATCGATGATCCCCAATCCGCCTGCACGATGGACGCGCTCGATGAGTCCTGCGTCCCGGTGGAGCGGATGACTGACGTAGAGGATCGGTATTCGCAATCCAAAGGGAAGCTTGTGTATCATGAGATCACCTTCAGAGAATTCGTTCCCTTGACCCGGTCAGGCGGTGTTGCAAATCCGTAGAACAGAACCTCCTTCACCGTGTCCGCCTCGGCAAGCAGGGACCCATGGCCGCCTTCATGGAGCCATTTCTGGATTACCCCGTTCAAAAAGCCGACAATTCCGTAAAAAACCGTGAAGTAGTTCATTTGCTTGAGACTCCCCGCGCGGGATGCCTTCCAGCAGGCCCGCTTGAGTCCGGGGAACGCATGAATGAGCGCGTTTATGAACTTCTCGGAAAACTCCCGTCCAAAATCCTTCTGTTCCTGAATAATCACTTTGAAAAAGGCGGAGTTCTTCTCGAAAAAACCGAGATATCCCCTGATGATCCGCTCAAGGATGAGCAGGACGTCCGTTTCCTCCGCGACTTCTATCCGGGCGAGTTCGAGGAGTTCGGACATCTTGTCGTCTTTGAGCGCATTGAAGAGTTCTTCCTTGGTTCGGAAGTGGGTGTAGACCGTGCCTTTTGCCATTCCCGCACGCTCGGCGATGGAGTCGATGGTGGTGGAATGGAAGCCCTTTTCGGAAAACTCATCCAGGGCAGCCCGGAGCACTCGGCCGCGGGAGTCCTTCTGGCGCCTTCGCTTGGCCCCTTCCGCTTCGGACGGACGCAGCAGGCTCTGGAACAGCAGGTCTTCGAGGAGCGCTTCTCTGTTGACGCCGGCATCCAGGGCCGCTTCAAGAACGTGGCGATAGAATTCCCTGACGAGCGCCGGTGAATAAATGGGTGATCCTGCAAGGGCCTGGACGGCCTTATCCACGAATAGGACCGTCGCAGTTGCCGGGTCGCTTTTTGTCCGGCGGTGCTTCGTGAGTTCCTCACGGAGCAGCGCAATGAGTTCGGGGATCGCAAACGCGTCCTTGTGGGCTTTGGTTTCGGAGACGATTCGTTGGATATGGTGGGAGAGCGGACTTTTCACGGGACAGCCTCATAAAACGGAATGGTCAGTCACAACAATTGACTGACCAGTGAGTCATAATTTGCTTTTATCGAACCGGTACGGTCCGTGTCAAGCTTTTTGTCCGCCGTGGCGTAATAGATCAGCTACGGATAGGGCCTGTCACATTCGCCACATCAAATCGGCCGGTTTAATATGGGATGACTCGCCCGGAAGCGGGCAGGAAACCGGTAGATCGATTCAGAAATACGTTTACGTTGTCGCCGGCGGTAGACTTGCGTACGGACGGACCAGCGAGTCCGCCTGTTCTTGAATCTGCTGCCGGGAATACCGAGACCGACCCTCATTCTCCTTTTGCAGGGCCTGCTCCGGTCTCAGTCGATGTGGAAGCCTCCGTCTCGGCCGCGGGTGTTGCTTCCGTCTCCTCGGGGGGCGGTTCTTCAACCTGCTGTGCCGCGCGTGCAGCCGCGCGCTCCAAAGCCTGAATCCGGAACATAATGACGCGCATGTCTCTTGCGTGGCGGCGGAGCTGGTTCCGGAGCTGTTTCACTTCGAGCCGGCGGCGGCTCAGCTCTTCTTCATTTACTCCGTACGTGGAGTATAACCGTGCAACTTCCTCCATTCGGAGCTTGAGCTGCTGCTGAAGGTCGCGCGTCTCCATGGCAAGGCGCTCTCCTTCAGCTTCGAGTTGCTCGATGGAAAGCGTTTGAAGGTACTCGTGGCGCTCTTGAGTCTCCGAAGGGGGCTGAGCGGGCCGTATTACCCGCTCGGGAGGCGGCGCAGGCTTCTCGACACGGTATGACGGGCGGAGCACCGCGGCGAGCACGATCAGCACCAGCAGCCCCGCGGCAATTGCAAGGACCGGACGTACCCAAGGGGTCCATAGGGGTTCCTCCTCAAGTCCCTCCCATGTGATGCCTGTCGCGGGGCCGCGGCCGGCCCTCGGGATCGACTCGGGCGGAGGCCCCCCCCCCGGCTCGCCTTCCGGCTCCATGATGGTAAGGGCCTTGATGAGCGTGAGGGCCTCGCAGACCGCCTCGGCCCTCTCTTTCGGCAGTCCCGTCATGATGACCGCGGGGAGGTCCTGCAAGAGCGATCTTGTGGAGTCGCCATCAATGCCGAGGATCATTGCCAGGTTCTTGCGGAAGGTCTCAGGGTCGGCGCTCGTGTGGCCATAGAGCTTGATGCAGTAGGTGGGTTCGGCCATGATCGCACCTGGAGAAGTGGAAGTACAGAGCGGTTTCTCGCGCGGAGCGCCGCAGCGGACGCAGGAACGCTCCCGGCGGGACCCTGCCGGTATTCTGCACAAGGACGCGGGGACGTGCAAGGTTTGCGATGGTCAAAGGCGTTTACTCTCGTGTGCCGCGGCACGCAGAGCACCGTTCCCGAAGTCGCACGTGCCGGATGTCCGTAGCTGGGGTGGTCCGACCTTGCACCTCGGGGCGCCGAAGGCGCGAAAGGTTGTGTATCGCTCAGTCGGCGTAGGCTGCCGTGACCACGAGAAAGCGTATGGCTCGAAGTGTAGGGGCGTCCGGACCTCCCGGGAATCAGGATGTGCGGTACATCACGGGCATCCCGACCGCTATAAAAAAATTTTCCACCCACCGTCCACTGTCAACCTTGTTTACATCATGTTTCACACAGAATATCAAACAGTTACCCGATTCACCTCCCGGCATTGACAGGAATTGTCTCCTCAGGGCCGCGGCCGAGTGTCTCAAAGACCTCACGGGTTTCATGCGAGCCGTGCCTGCTGCGGCCAAATCGCCAGTGGTACGATTCTTGCTGACCATACGTTCGCCGGTCCCGGTTTCCTGCCGTACACGGGACCCGCTGTGGAGTTCGTCGGCAAGAGCAAGAACCAGGCTGTTTCAGGACTCATCATCACATCGCGAAGATCGCGCGAGCCGGTCAATTTCACGACGCGGCCGTGTGGGCACATATTTGCTTCGGGAGGGCCTCACATGAGTAGGATGGACCGAATAGCGACGCTCCTTATTCCCGCCTTTTTGGCGCTGTTAACGGTCCTTGTGCCGCCGTTATTGGGCGCATCGACGGGCTGGGCCCAATCGAAGCCCGCCGCCTCGACCACCGACCGGACTGCACAGAAGCCGCCCGCACTGCCGGAAGGAGTAACGCCGTCTGTTCCGGCAACAGCCGCGGCGGCAGCGGCCGAGAATTATCTTAACCAAGGCTGGTCGGTCGTGGGGCCGTTAAAGATCAGGTCCGCGGATTCCAAGGAGATCAAGCTTCAGGCCCCGAAGGAAGACCTTAAGATCAGTCTGGAAGGCAAGACCCTGACTGTGACGAACCCTGACGCGGGTATCACCGCGTCCGCGGGAAGTCTCCAACCCGACACCTGGGTTTACGTCTGCCAACTGGAGCGGAACGTCGTTGTGGTACTGTCTCCGCAGACCGCC
The DNA here is from genome assembly GCA_020216785.1 of Desulfomonile sp. Lineage (GTDB taxonomy): Bacteria > Desulfobacterota > Desulfomonilia > Desulfomonilales > Desulfomonilaceae > JAIWNO01. Next base: position 3,006 of record JAIWNO010000003.1, on the reverse strand, counting down.
AAGATGAGGGAGCAGAGAAATGACAAGTAGGAATACGCCACTTGTTCCGGCTCTCTGGGCTATTGTGTGGCTCGTTATGTCCGCTGCCGCGGCCGGCGCGGACACTTATTACGAATCCAGGCAGAAATGCGGCATCCCGACCGTCGTGTCGACTCAAGGCGTCAAGCCCAACGTCATGATCGTTATGGACTACTCGGGGAGTATGCAATTTCCCGCGTACCAGCCCGACGACTCATGGGGCGGTTATTACTCCAGTGGGGTGGCCGACTTCTCGAGCAACATCACCGCCGCATATGTACCTGGTACTACGTATTACGGGCTCTTCGAATCAGACAAGTACTATCAGTATTACTATTTCGACGGTCCCACTCCGACGCCTTTCACCGGGGCCACTCTCGCGCCGCCGAACAATTCCGGTTTCTTTGCCGAGGCGCCCCTGCCTGCCGCGGCCACCCCGTTTACCATTACGAGCAGCGCTTCAGGCGGCTCGGGATTGATTACATTCACCACCAGCACTTCGCACGGTTATGCGGTCGGCGATTGGGTGGTGCTCTCCGGCCTTGACAAGAACAAGTCCCTCAACGGCACCGGTCTAACGGTGCAAGCCGTTTCATCGAACACCTTCACGGTATCCGGGACTTTCGGCGGTACAGCGGACACCATGGGGACCGTGCAGAAGCGGATATTCGGGTCGTGGGAAGCGGGGATAAGCGGCAATGTGCTCAACTGGCTCACGACCAGCAGGATCGACGCCGCGCTCAAGGCGCTTATCGGCGGTCGCAGCAGGACCGGCGCGGCCGAGGGATATGTCTACCTGGACGCCCAGGGCTCCCGGCGGACCGTGGTTGAATCCACCAACGCCAATGCGCTTGCGTATATGCGACCCGGAACCACGAGCGACCCGAACTCCTACTCCAGCGGCAGCTATTTGGATAAAACCATTTATATGAACGTAACCGGCAGATCGAGGGGTAACATCAGCAACGCCACCGACCCGGCCAACGTAACTTTTTCCGGCACGGCCCGGCCAACGGAATGGTGGGTCTACACCAACACGGGCACGAGCACCCGGACGGTGACCATAAGTTGGGCGGGTACCGACAGTCGGGCATTTATCGGGGTGGCCAAGGCCGGACTTACGCCTCCATCCCCTGCATCCCCGTGGACTTCAACTTCAAGCAATTGGCTTACGCGCGATTACGGAAACCCCTCGGTTTCTTTTGACGCTGCTCCGGGGGCCACGTATTACATCGCCGTATCGGCGAACAGATCTTCCGCTACCGGGTATACGATCACCCATGACGCCCCCCTGACTGCTTGGGCCCCCTCGGGATATTCCATTGCGGATCGTTCCCCGTGCATGGTCCCTATCGCGAGCAACATCATGGTGCGGCTGCGCATCCCTGAGGACGAGCGCGGGGGGGTCATCAAGGAGGCCTTCGATAACACCCGCATCGGGATGATGTACTACAACTCCGTTTCGGGCAATGTGGGCAAGATCCAGGGGGGCTGCGGCGTTTCGGACCTTGACACGCTGCGGTCCGCGTTCGAGTCGGTCGTTCCGTACTGGGGCACACCCACCGGCGAAGCCATGTGGGAGGCGTACGACTACTTCAAGCAGGCGAACGACCATAACAATGCCGACAACTCCCATTTCATCTCCCGCGGAACGGTCGGCGTCGATCCCTATTATGACAGGGATATCTTCGGCACGGCCAAGTTCATGCCATGCCGGGACAGCTACGTGATCCTCGTGTCCGACGGTGAATGGAACGGGTACGTCGACCCCATCGTTCCCGCCCGCAATATGCACATCAACGACCTCCGCACGGCAGAGAGCGGCGACACGGCCAAACAGTCGGTGACCGTCTTTTCGTTCTATGCTTTTTCCACGGACGACCGGGGCAAGAGCGCCATGAAGGCGACGGCCATGTACGGCGGGTATACCAACGACTGCGACTCTCCCGACGACTGGCCGTTCCCGAATACGTCGTACACCCGCGGGAGGGCCAACAGCAAGGGCTGGAACTGGCCCCTGCCCGAGTGCGACCCGAACTCGGCGTACAAGCCGTGCTGTAAGGAGTGGAACAAGAAGTACGACCGCAACGATGACGGGGTGGACGACAGCAGAGGTGTGCCCGACAACTACTACGATGCGTCCGACGGCGCTTTGCTGGAGGCGGGTCTGCGGACCGTATTCCAGAGCCTGATGGTAAAGACGGGCGCCGCGGGGTCCGTGGCCACGGTGGCCCAGAAAGTAAGCGAGCACGACATCGTGGTCCGAGCCATGTTCCGGGCGAGCGACCCGGTCGTCAAGGGTCGGTACATCTGGCGCGGCCACCTCGAATCGTACTACCCGTTCGACAGCACGTACGATTTCGAGGTGCAGGACGACATTTGCAAAGATATTGCGGTAACGAGCCGTCATTGCTGGGATGCCGGGGAGGTCCTCGCCGGCGACGGAGCGTCCGCCCGAACGATCAAGTACGGCAAGCAGGTAGGAAGCGCCTGGACACTCGCGGACTTCACGGAATCCAACTTATCGGATTTGCAGTCGAAACTCAACGCGCCCCTGTGCGACGACAGCGATACTCCGGAAGTAGCGTGCAGGAAGCTTATACGCTGGGTGCGGGGCGTGGACGGCACCATGGGCTCAGGCATGGATTGCTATCGCACCCGTGCGGACAACCTGATATGGCTGCCGAGGACCCAAACCGAGCCCTGGCCCCTGGGAGACCTGATTTACTCTACTCCGCTTATTGTCGGCGTTCCCGAAGTGGCCGCGGTATCGGAGAACGACCCGGATGTCGCGGAGTACCAGGCATTCCGCAATGCGGAGATCATCAAGGCCAAGACCCCGCCCGCCGGCGGGTCGACTATTCATCAGGTTTACAAGAAGATGGTCTACGTGGGGGGCAATGACGGCATGCTCCACGCGGTCGTCCTCGCGGTGGCAAACGGCGTTGACGCGGAGGGCGACATCGTGTGGGTGGACGCGCGAACCGA
>JAIWNO010000015.1 GCA_020216785.1 Desulfomonile sp. | reverse complement strand
ACGTCCTGTGGATGACTCGGCCATCACTTCTTTAAAGCTTAGGCGGTACGATATTGTCCGCCCCATTGGGAAAGGGGCTCGTGGCAAGGTTTTCCTCGGGACAGACCGGATTATCCGCCGACCGGTGGCGATCAAGATCTTTTCCCTGAGCGAGATGACCGACCGCAATCACCCGAAAGAAAAGGTGATGCGGGAGTTCTTCTCTGAAATCCAAACCGCCGGCGCGCTGCTCCATCCAAACATCGTGGTGATCTACGACGTTGGGATGAAGTACGACCTTCTCTACATTGTCATGGAGTACGTATACGGCAAGACCCTGCTCGAGCACCAACGGTCGGCGGGCTTCAGCATCAAAAAATCCGTAGAGATTGCTTATGAGCTTGCCCAGGCGCTGGACTACGCCCACTCCCACGGTGTAGTGCACCGGGATATCAAACCCGAGAACATTGTGCTCTCGACGTCCGGAGTGCCCAAGATCACCGACTTCGGCATAGCGCGCTTTCGCAGCCACCTCAAGACGGACAAGCGCTACCTTGTCGGCTCAACCCGCTTCGTTGCGCCGGAGCAGGTCCTCCAGCGTGAACAGGACCATCGGGTGGACATTTACCAGGTCGGAGTTGTACTGTTCGAGCTGCTCACGAGAAAGTCGCTCTTCAAGTCTTCTGATCCCAAGGAGACATTCGCTCGCATAGCCAAAGAGGAGGCGCCGCCTCCGAGCACTATCAATCCCGAAGTGCCTGACGAGATCGACCGGATCGTCAACCGGTGCCTGGAGAAGTCTCCCTCAAAACGGTTCCAGCGCGCAAGAGATCTGGCCGATGCGCTCGCTGCAGGCCTTAAACGTGGCATCCACGCTGGCGTGGCTCCGAACGGAGACATGCTGAAAGACCTGACCAAATTCGAGTTGTTTTCACGCCTCACCAATGAGGAGTTGAAACAGGTTGCCGCGGTGGGCACGTTCGTTACCTGCCCTCGTGGAAGGGCTATCATTGAGGAAAACGAGACCGACTCGAATTTCTTCGTGCTCCTAAAAGGAAGCGCGAAGGTGGTCAAACGATCGCGGGTGCTTACCAATTTCCTGCCCGGTTCCTGCTTCGGCGAAGTGGGCGCGTTCGCTCGCCACACCCGCCACGCGGCTGTAATTGCTGAAACAGATTGCACGCTGCTTCAGCTCAACGCTGTCCTTTTCAAGGAGTTGGCCCCACAACTCCAAGTGAAGATCCTCCACACGCTCGTCCGACATCTTTCCAACCTCGTCATCTCACTCGACAATGAAATCATGGAACTCACCGACGGCAAAGGCGGCCGTGACTCCGCCGCGCACGTGTGTCCGCTTTGTGGATTCGAGAACAAAGCTCCCATTGATGTATGCGGCCGTTGCGGAGCGATTCCCTCAGCCTTCGAAAGAAGTGTGCGGAGTTAGGCTTGGCATCCGCATCGGAGGAGGTGTCCGGCTGCTTACTGCCTCTGGGCTGCGCACTGGTACGAATCCTTCGGATTGGTCCTGCATCTGAATGCAAAAGAAAGATGTTAGCACCGCGGAGGAAGCTCTCCGCGACACGGGGAGACGACCAATGTCCGGAAGATACTTGAGGAATGTGTTGATGATAAGTGCAATCGCCGCTGCTTTCATTATGGCGACCACAGGTCCGGCAGGCTCAGCGACGACCCAACAATGCATCAACGCTTATAACCGATGCATGGATAAGTGTGACAAGAAACCTGATGGGCATGATGGCAGCCCTCGTGCCATATGCTCAGGCAAGTGCGGATTACAGCTCATAAACTGCTCACCCTGGAAAATGCCTCCATCGTCAAGTGGAATGCAGACCACCACTGAGCCAACTCAGACCCCGCCAAAGGGCAAAGGCCCGGGGGAGACGGTGGGTATCTCCGGTGACAAGCAAATTGGCACGAGCACTCGACCAAAAAGCAAAATCGGTCTGGACACCATTGACGTCGGTGGCGTCAAGCAACTCGGCACCGGCTCGGGTTCTCAACAGAAAAGCAAAGACAAGGTCGACACCGGGGTCAGCGGAGCCAAACAGCTTGGGGAGGGTTGGAGTTCTCCAGCGACAACATCCGGAGGTACCATACAAATGCAACGCTCGGGTCGCGGCAAGAAGCAGTGAGGCGAACCCAGGAAACGCGTGGTTTGATGAGGTAATACCGATGCCTTGTCAAGACGGTAACATGGTCGTTGGGGGGACGCACCCACGTGTGCGCCCGGAAGCCGCGCAGACGCAAGGGGCGAGTCTGAGACCCGCCCCTGAAGTGCAGAAAGGCAGCTGCATTGCAGCCTCGTGTTGGGCGCCGATATCAGAACTTCGGCGCCGTAAACAGAATGCCGCCAAATACGAGGTAGGCCAATAGCAGCGTCCACAGGATGTTGATTCCCTGTGCGATGAAGAATGCCGCAGCGGGTCTGCCGCCGCCGAGTTTCGCTAGTTCGCCGAAACGGGTCTCAAGTCCGATGGAAGTGAATGCCAGCGCAAACCAGAATGTGGTAATGCCGTTGAGCGATCCTTTCACAGTCTTGACGACATCCGGGGAAAGGATGAAAGAGAACACCAGCGAGGAAATCATGAACCCGAGCACGAACTTGGGGAACCGGTGCCAGATCTCGATCGCGCCGGGGCGCTCAGCGCCGGTCTCTTCAGCAGCCTTGAAGGTCCACACTATCGCAAGGATGAATGCGGCCACGCCAATGAGCACGTTCTGCGACATCTTGACGATGACGCCCACCTTCATGGCCGTCTCGCTGATGAGCGCGCCGGCAGCCACTACGGAGCCGCTCGTGTCCAGCGTTCCGCCGAGCCACGCGCCCGCAACTGCGTCCGGCATCCCGACCCACTTGGCGAAGAGAGGTTGAAGCACGAGCATCGGCACCGCGCAGATCAGCACGATCGATGTCACATAGCTCAGCTTCTTCGGGTCCCCCTTAATCGCTCCGGCGGTAGCGATCGCGGCGGAGACGCCGCAAATAGCTACACCGCTGGAGAGCAGGGCCGCAAAGTCGTCATCCACTCCAAGTTTTTGGGCAATCCAGAAGCAGGCATACCAGATTACTCCGACCACCAGCACGCCTTGGACCATGCCGAGCGCACCCGCCTCAAGGATCTCGCCAAAGAGGATCCTGGTACCAAGAATGACGAGGCCCGTCTTGATGTAGAATTCGGTCCGCACCGCTTCCTGAAGCCAGTGGGGCACCCCGATGACATTGCTGATAAAGAGCCCGATTATCAGGCACCACAGGACGTATTCAATGCCGAAGTAGTTCACCGTGTAGTTGCCCGCGATGAACTGCGACAGCCATGCGATGATGAACACGACAATGAACCCCGGTATGAATACCCCCACCTTGGCGCCCATCAAGGCCATGCCGATGATGCTCAGAATCAGGATCCCGATGGCGATATAAATTGACCACTTGATATTGGCGCCGGCAAATACCTTCCCAAGGGTGTTCCCGGCATTGCCGCTGATTTCCTTGGCCAGCGCACCCGCGGCCTTCTTGAGCCCCGAGTCCTTGACATCTTTGGCAGTGGCTTCCAGTTTCTTTGCAGCGTCGGCGATGCCTTTACGCTCCCCTTTGTCGATAGCCGCCTTCACGGCCGCGGCCTGGGCCTGGAGCGCGGCCTCGCCCTTGTCGCCCGCGGACTTGGCCAGTTTCTCCACTGCAGGACCTGTTTGTGCAATGAATGAGCTGAATTCTCCTTCAGTAACCCACTTGAATTTGGGAATCGTCACCTGTAGACCGGCAAGCACGATAATGATGATGAAGAACCCCAGCCACACGGCAAGCCAGTCCTCGGTGGTCCACAATACCGACCAACCTGGTTTGTTGTTTGCCATTGCTCCTCCCATACCTTCGCAAATCAGACGATGAGCTGCGAGTGAATAACCGAGTTTCCCGTGTCGAGCCTACGTGGCCGTCTTCTCTCCGCTGAGACCACCTCCTTCCAGGATACGGATGTCCGGCACCTCATCAAGGCCCCACACAGAGCCAACAACATGCCTTCTTGTTTCCGGCCCGGCAGGCCGTACGATCGGCCCCCGGAATGGGATCCACCAGCGCCGCTCCGCCACTAAGCCTGACGACACCCCAGAGCCCTTATGCCGTCGGAAATGTGAAACATTGTTGTTCCGGGTTCCGCCCCGATTGGGACTTTCACCCCCTTGCCCAAAAGCGTAAGCACAAAAGAAGCGTCAACGCAAATCAAAAAAGCATGTGTTGGTTGGTATTCACCGGCGCGGGGCCCGGGTACTGACCGCGACTCTCGGTCTTAAACGCGATAACGCTCGACCAGCTCCTTGAGCGACTCACCCAGCTCTTCCAGCCGCCGGGCCGCGCCTTCGAGCTGAGACATGCCGGAGACATTCTGCTGCATTGCCTGGTCGATGTTCGCCATGGCCTGGGCCACCTGGTCCACTCCTACGAATTGCTGCTCCGTAGAGGTATCGATGACTTGCGCTGATTGGAACGACGCGGTGAGACTAGAGGCAAGCGCGTGGATCGATTCGCCCTCGATGGCTGACTGGAGGACCCCGGCTTCGACGGCCTTGCTTCCTTCTTCCGTAGCCATGACCACCGCGCTCACCCATTTCCGGGTTTCCTCCAGGATAGAGCGAATTTGGGCCGTTGCGCTCTTCGATTGTTCGGCGAGGCTCTTGATCTCGTGAGCCACCACGGCAAACCCCCTGCCCTGCTCGCCCGCTCGCGCTGCCTCAATGGACGCATTGACCGCGAGAAGGTTCGACTGATCCGCGAGGTCCTGTACTGTTTCGATGATGGCCTCGATGGCTTGGCTCTGTTGACTGAGCTTCACCACGGTCTCGCCGATGGACTCCATCTGTTTCTTGATGTGATTCATCTTGGTAGTGGTGTCCTCGGTGGCTTTCGTGCCCGCGACCGACACCTCGACAGCCTGCTGGGAATCCGTCGCGACTTTCCTGGCGCGTTCGCTGGCAACCCGTGCGGATTGCTTCACCTGCTCGACGGTTGTGCTCGTTTCCGCAACGGCCGCCGACATCTTCGACGTGGTCTGGCCGAGCTGGGCAACGGTCGAGGAAATTTCCGCGGCAGATGCCCACAGCACGTTCACGCCTTCGAGGGTGCGCCGGGTCTGCTCTCTGAGGTTTTCGAGCATCTCGTTGAGCGCCGAGGCCAAACGACCCACCTCGTCAGTGCCCTTGACCGGAAGGCTCTTCGAGAGGTCCCCCCTGCTGATCGCGACCGCAAGGTCCACCGCAGCAGCGATAGGCCGCGTGATCGCGCCCGAGAGAGGGAACGAAACGAGGATGGCAGCCAACAAGAGCGCTACCGTCCCGACTGCAAGCACCCGCTGGGTGGTGAGCGCCGTGCTGTCTGCGGCAGCCTGCCGTTTCGTCATTGTGCCCTCTTCCTGGGCCTTGAACACAGCCATGGTCTCCCTGAAACGATCGAAATCGAGTTGGTCTTCACTCCGTGCAACTAAGGCCCGAAGGTCCGCCATGGTTTTAGACGCGGATATCTGCCTTCGCAAGGCGATCTGCGGCTCCGCGACTTTGTCGATCCACTCCCTCAAAATCTGTTCCATCGCCTCAACAAGTTTTAACTGCTCGGGATTGTCGCTCACCAGCGTCCTTTGAAGGCCTGCGGTTGAGAAGACCCGATTGACCCCGTCCTTGTACGGTTGGAGGAATTCCTCCTTCCCCGCGAGGAGATAGCCTCTCACCGCCGACTCCATATCTGCAGCCGCGGCCTGGAGACTCTCGGCCTGGGCGAGGACTTGGTGGGAATGCCTTACCCTCTCCGCAGTCTCGAGGAGGGCGGCAGGGTTCGTCTTTGTCCGCATCTCGTCTTCCCGATGTTTCAGCGTGACCCGTTCGCGAGCGATGAACGCACTGGATTGCTCACGGAGGCGATCCATGTAACGCTTGCCTACTCCCTCCGCGACAAGCTCGGCGAGGTCGTCCATCCCCTTGGCGTCACCTATCTCTTGCCGTAGTTTGATGGCGGGCTCGGCACTGTTCCTCTTCCAGCTGTCGATGATCTTCTCGATTTCATCAAGTCGCCGCACCTGAGCCGGGTCTGCCTCAACCGAAGTCCTCAGTTCCGCGATGTCGCTCCGGATGGCCTTTTCTCCGTCTCTGTAGGGTTCGAGGAAATCGTCCTGGCCGGTGAGAAGGAAGCCTCTCATGCCTGTTTGCATATTGAGCGCATCTTCCTGAATGCGCAGGGCTTGGCGCACGACCCTATGACTGTAGTCCACCGCATAAATGGATCCGAGCAATTGCCGAACGTTGTGTACAGCGACCCCGGACAAGATCGCGAAGAAGATTATGGGAACTAGAGCAGCGCAGATGATTTTCGTCCTCAGTCTCAGGTCGCGAAAACTTAGCTTGATTTTGGGCCTCAATCTCATATCTCACCGCCTCATTCGTGGGCTGCCACCCGATAAGTCCAATAATTCCAGGGGTACTATGCTCTCGCACCTTGTATTACACCGCAAAGCACCTCTGCAACCCTGCGAAGTATTTGACTATCGTTTCAGGATACGCCCGATGTCACATTTAACAATATAGGAGCCGCGGAGTCCAGAGGGTACGGTCGGTGAAGACGCGGTCGAACCGGCAATGTAGATACTCACGAAAAAAGAATTAAGATTCCAAAAATATATCCAGATTCCATCAACGAGGATGGGACGCACTTCCTCGCGTTAATGAAGGTTGAGAGGGCAAAACAGCTCATACCAAGCCTATGGCTGGGCGCAAAAATGCCGCGTTCCGGGGCTGCGCCGGTTCTCATCTTAACAGCTATGAGCTATGGAGATCTGCCCCGGTGTCTCGCCGCGAAATCTCGGCGGGACGCACGCGGAGATAGTACCGGCCATCCGCTGTCTTTCCCACCGTACCGTCCGTCACGAGGTAATCGAGTGCTTTGGCCATATAATCGCGCATTCCCAGCCGTATGAGTCTCGTCTGCGCGTAGGGGACGGCTACTGCCGACTCTTCGTCGACCGCGCCCTTTGATTCAAGGTCCTCGATAATGCGGCCCGCGGCTCGAATCATCTTGCGCATAATTCCGAGCCGGGTGAGCACAAAGACCGCCACGAGCAGTACCGCGGCAGCGATGATCTGAACCGTGTCCGACATTCCGAGGTCCTTAGATGCCGAACGAAAGCTCAGTCACTTTCAACTCGCTCGTAACCGAAGTGACTCCAGGATATTCCCTGGCAATCTGCTCGGCCCATTCTCTGTCCCGATGGTCGCGGACGCGACCTGAGAGAGTAAGCACGCCGTCACTCGTGGCCGTAACAGTCACATTATGAGCCACCGTTGAGGTGAGCTTCTTCCTGATGACGGTTTCCACCCGTTTGGCAAAGGCCATTGCGGTGAGCTTCCGCTTTAGCGCTTCTTCATCCGCAGGCTTGGGCAGGTTTTCCACTGCGCTCACGACGATGCGCGCCCCGCTTCCCGAGTCGAATCGGGCGGTGTTCAGGATCAGGTCGTAAAGGGCCCAGTCCGTCGCGTCCACGTCGAACACCGAGCGCATGAGATTACGCCGTTCGTGATCGTGCCTCCTGACGTAATCGGCAGCGTCGGGACAGGACATACCGTAGCGTTCCATGACTCGTTGGATTCGCAGCTCGCTCGGAGCAACCACACGCACTTTGAGTACGCCGGGGACGTCCCGGAGCACAATCTGAGCGCCTCGTCCAACTATGACGACATTGCCGCGAGCGGCCTGCTCGTATGCGAGGGATTCGAAGAGACTGGTGTGTGAAGGCTTGTCAAAGAAAATACGTCTGAGGAATCCCGGCCCGTGCTCGGTTTCGTACAACGAGCACGCGTCCCGGTAGTCCGCATCACACGTTTGCGCCAATTCATGGACCTTTTCCCTGCTAATCAATTCCAGGCCAAGCGTCCTGGCCACGAGGGCTGCAATCACTTCTCCGTAGGAGCCCACCTGTGTGGAAATGGTAACGATCTGCATAATTCTCCCTTTCTCTGGGCGGACCTTGTGTCGGCAACAGGGTCCTCTCCCGCGGGCAGCGCAATCCGCGGAGAGGTCCCTTGTCCAACCAACTGCGGGTCGCGTCTATTCCCCGAACAGGACTGTCGGTAAATACATTACCAGGGGCGGATAGACAATGCAAAGGATCAATCCCACCCATTGCAGACAGATGAAAGGCACCACGCCCCGATAGATGAGTCCGGTTGTCATTTCCGGCGGGGCAATCCCTTTCAAATAAAACAACGAATACCCAAAGGGGGGAGTCAAGAATGCCATCTGCAGGTTGACGCAGATAAGAGTGCCAAAATAGAGGGGATCGAACCCCAACTCCTGCACCACGGGAGTGAAGACTGGTATCACTATGAGCAGAATCCCCAACCAGTCGAGGAACATGCCCAGAAAAAATACAATACCCATCATGATGAAGAGAATCACATACGGGTTCACCTGGAGACCTAACAGCAGCGACGATACGGCATCGCCGCCGCCCAGCCCCATGAAGATCGACTGGAACGCGTTCCCGCCAAGGAATAATACCAACACCATGGAGGTGATCTTGAGGGTCGCGGTGCACGCGTCCAAAACTGCGGGCCATGTAAACTTCCGGAATCCAATAGCAAGTATAATGGCGCCGATCGCGCCGAGCCCTGCAGCTTCCGTTGTGGTGGCGACTCCCGCCACAATGCTCCCCAGCACCATGCCAATGAGAAACACCGGCGGCAGCAATGACGTCAGGACCATGTACAGCTTCTGCTTGACCGAGTACATGCGCTCTTCAAGCGGCAAGGGCGGCCCAAGCTCAGGGCTGATGCCGCACCGTATGGCCACATAGATGATGTATAACGCTGACAAGGTGAGCCCTGGGAGCATAGCTGCCGCGAAGAGCTTGCCTACGGAGATATTGGTAAGGCCGCCATACACCACCAGCATGATGCTCGGTGGAATGAGGATCCCCAGAGTCCCTCCCGCGCAGATGGCCCCTGCGGTCAACGGGATATGATACCCCCGCTTCAGGAGATTGGGGGCGGCAAGCAACCCGATAGCGACCTCGGTCGCGCCCACGACGCCCGTTGACGCGGCGAACACCGTACAGACCATGAGAACTGCAATCGCGAGCCCGCCGCGCACCGGCCCCCATAACACATGCATGGTGTGGAAGAGCTTTTCCGCAATGCCGGAGACGTCGAGCATCTGGGCCATGAAAATAAACAGCGGCACAGCTACAAGAACGTACTCCTCCATCACCCCATAAGTCTTGTTCGTGAACAGGGAAAAGACAATTTCCGGCGATCCGCCCCAACCCAAAAGCCCGAAAAGGACGGCAACTCCGCCGAGGGAAAATGCCAGGGGATGGCCGAGAAAGATCACAAAGGCAAGCGTCACAAACATCCAGATGGCAACAGCCTCAGGGCTCATATCTCTTCCCCTTTCAATCGGTAGATGTCACGAATGAAACGGGCGAGCCCCTGCACTAACAGCATGATCAGGGCCACGGGCATCACGGTCTTGTACGGGTAGAGCGGGGGCTTCCACGCGCTCCAGCTATGTTCGTTCACGGCCCACGCGTGGGCCGCGTACTTCGTCGCCGCATAGCTTAATCCGCCGATGAACGGGACGAAAATCAAGAGGAAGGTAATGACGGAGATCGCGAGCTGCACCTTGTACGGCAGCTTGGATGCGAGTATGTCGATGCGAACGTGCCGGTCGTGAAGCAAAGTGTACGCTGCCCCGAGCATGAAGTGCATACCATAGAAGTACACGGTCATTTCGAACGCCCATACTGTAGGCGCACGAAATACTTTTCTGGCAATAACCTCATACACCACTACAAACACAAGCGGAAGAATGAGCAACGCGACGTATTTGCCGACGAATTCGTTGAATGCGTCCACCGCGTGGACAAACTTCTTGAGCATGGCCTCCCCTCAAATACTGAAATGGCGGAACGGCCCCGGGGCCGACGAGTACATCGATTCATAGGGGCCTTGCAACCAGGACCCT
>JAIWNO010000014.1 GCA_020216785.1 Desulfomonile sp. | reverse complement strand
CGGAATGAAACGATACAGCATGATCGCGGAGACGATTTCCACAAACCCCACGAGCATCAGCAGCAGGATTCCCCAGAAGACTACCCGCTTGATTCCTGATACCGAGCGATCTCCCATGATAGTCTCCCTCATTGCGGCGAACCTGGAGACGCGCTCAGATACTCGGCCACCTTTTGCGCAACAAGATCGGCCCCACGTTCCGAGAAATGGACCGTGTCCGTGAAGTACTGATCTTCGTGGGGAACAGCGCTCGCGAGGTCGAAGCACTCAACCCGTTGCTCGGCGCAAACCTCCATAAGGGTCTTATTGTATTCATTGAGGAGGCGGTACGCTCCCGCCGCCGACAGCGTCCTGTCGGGGTGCTCGATCCAAAAGAAACCGCCGTCCATACTCCGCCAATAGTCGTTATCCTCGGTGAGCGTCGGTTGGGTAAGAAAGAGCATCCTTACATTGAGCGCCTTGCCGATAGTGATAATTTTTCTGAGGTTCGCCCGATACTCGTCGAGGCCCACCAGTAATTCCCTGGGGTCCTCCGGCACGGGCATGGGCTTCCCGGCAAGCGGGCGCGGCTCGAAAGTTCTTCTCGCCACAGAGAATTCCACCACATGCACTTTGTCCAGGAGGATCTTTTTCCAAATATAAAGAACCTGAATGAGCCAGCTGTTCAGACACAGCTTCATTTTCCAGTGCAATTCGTCCCAATGGTTCCCCCGCTCGCGCGCTTCGCGGGAAATGGAAAACCCAAGGTCGTTGATACCGACCAACAGAATCACCGCGTCAGGACGAATCTTCGAAATTACGTCCTCCATGAACATGATGTGCGCCCGGGTGCTCTGACCGCACGTGCCTCCATTGCCCACCCATACCCGGGGACATTTATCCAGGAAACTTTTTGGGCAAGTTTCCCTCAAGTATTCCTGAAGTCGATATGACCATGTCTTTCGGTCATCGATGTGGAAGTCCTGCGTCGTGCTCCCGCCGATGGTTACGATCGTATAAAAGCGCGTCCATTCATCGGGGGGCTCGTCACCGCGCAATCCCCATTTGTTCGTCGAATGCATCCCTGTCGGGGAGATGCCGGGGATGTTGACCTTAAGCTCCTTTTTGAAATGCGGGCGCAAGGGAACGCGCCGACTCAAAACGCTCGAAGGGGACACAATACGCAGAACAACTTCCATTACCAGCGCGGCAAAAATGAGCGCCAGCACCGTTGAGCCTACTACCAGTGCCGCGTTGATGACACCCTGTTTCACCCGATGAGACAGCAGCATACTCTTGTGATTCCGAGCGGCCGTCGGCCGTATCAACTGAAATTATGTAGCAGTTGCCAGGGATTCTGACCGAATCGCAGGTCTTTAAGTGGGTGTCGAGAGGTCCCGTGAAGGAAGATTCAACGGTCTTGCGTCGCTCGAAGTGAACGGGTCCTCCCGACACCCTGGAGAAATCAATCGGAAATTATTTTCGGCAACTGCTATAACGCTCCTCGCCCGCGCTTGTGGGCCTTATACGATGGGCAAGAGTTATTGACCATTTCAACCTGATGCGCTCCGGGAAAACACCCGGCACCGAGGCGCGGGATCGTGCCTGCCCTGTAGTGATTCCCGGTTCCCGTCTCTAGCGCTCGCCCGACTCAGACGTATTGGGGGAAAGCACCGACAGACCTTTCTCGCGGATAAGAAATGGGACCTCGCCCGATTCGTGTGCCGAACCGCGGTATTTCACAATGCGCAGCAGTCGTGTAGCGCTTTCCCGGTTCACCCGATTATCCAACGAGATCACGCAGTCGGCAACATACTCAACAAATCCGAGGCGCGTAAGGGTGTCAATGCCCGCCTCAGCGGTGATTACCGCAGTCACGCCCTTGCTTTTGACCCACCGGAACAGGCGCCGCAATTGAGTCCGAATGATCAAGTCGTTGGAGTAACTCGAAATGATCGCGTCAACACCGTCAAGGACCACCCGCTTGGCACCGATGGAGTCGATCGTGTACCCGAGGCTGATGAACAGGCCGTCGAGGTTGTATTCTCCTGATTCTTCGATCTCAGAGCGCTCGATGTGAACATGATCGAGGAGGATCTTCCGTTCGGCCGCCAATGCGGCCAGATCGAACCCGAATGACCGCGCATTTTCTTGAAGCTCGTCGGGCGACTCATCGAACGACACGAACACTCCGGATTCGCCGTACCGGTGGACACCGCGGACAATAAATTCCAGTGCAAACGCTGTCTTACCCGACCCCGGCCCACCGCACACCAGAGTGGGCCTTCGGAGAGGCAACCCGCCTCCCGCCAACTCGTCGAAGCCGTCGATACCCGTGGGACACTTCGGCAGTCCGGGTAATGAGACCGGCGCCTGAGTACCGTTTGACATACATTGCTCCATATCGTGAGGTAGTGAGAACGAGTGTATTCTTTGCCGACGGAATATGGAATAGATTTCTCAGAATGATGACGGCCCTCAGCTAGCGGAAGGAAACAGGGTCCGAGGCAGCGGAACGTATCGCTTGGAAATTCCGACAGGAATCTAATAAGGTCACATTGAGCTAGACAACTATCTTCATGCTATGCTAACATTAACATTGGCATCCCATTAAGAAAAAGAAGGTTTTTCTATGCCTTCTCTCCGTCCGGTCGCCGGAATCGCGCCTTTTGTTGTCCTTCTCTTGGTCTGCCTCACGGCGGCGGCGGAGGACATCAAACAATTAATCGAAAACGGAAAGGCCGCGCAGCGCTCAGGGGATTACTCACGGGCTGTCGATGAGTTTACCAAGGCAATCAACCTCGGGAGCAAAGATGCCGACGTGTTCTTCCAGCGAGGACTGGCGTACGAGCGTTTGGGCAAGAACTCCGCGGCAATTGCCGACTACACGACCGCGATCGATCTCAACCCGCGGCTTAGCATAGCCCTGAACAATCGCGGCAGCGTTCACTACCGGGAGGAGAAGTTTCAGAAAGCTGCAGCAGACTTCACCAGGGCCCTGGAAATCAACCCCTCTTATGCACGGGCATATTACAACCGCGGGAACACCTACCAGGCAGTCGGTGACTTGGACAACGCCATCAAGGACTTTACCAGGGCAATCGAGCTTGACCCCGGCGACCCCGATTCGTACAACAATCGCGGGTGGGCCTTTCTCAAAAAGAACGAGACCGAAAAGGCGATCAAGGATTTCGCCCGTGCAGTATCGCTCAATCCTCGTTATACCATAGCATTTTACAATCTTGGCAATGCCCGTCTCAAAGCCGGAGACGCAGATGGAGCCATTCAGGACCTCAGCAAAGCAATTCAGCTGAATCCGGAGTACGCGTTCGCGTTCTTCCGTCGGGGCAATGCGTACTTCCGCAAGGGCGATCTTGACAAGGCCCTGGAGGATTACAACAGGGCCGCCGTACTGCGACCCGACCTATCCGACATATACAACAACCGGGGCTGGGTTTTCTTTAACAAGGGGAATGCCGCCCTGGCACTCCGGGATATCAACAAAGCCATCACCCTCAACCCGGACTTCGCCCAGGCTTACGCGAATCGAGGGCTCATCAACAAGAGCACCGGCAACTGCGTCAAAGCAGTCGAGGATTTCAACAGGGCGCTGGAGCTTGAAAAGGACACGGCCGACCTCTATCTTCGCCGTGGAGAGTGCTTCCTGGTCATGGGCCAGACGGACCGGGCAGTGAAGGATTTCGAGCGAGCCGCCGCAGTCAACAAAGATGACCCGGAAGCGCTTCTCCTGCTGGGAACTCTCAAAGAAAAGGCCGGGGACTATGGCGCAGCCGTGAAGCTTTTCACGCAACTTGTCTCGGCAAGACCGGACGACGCAGTATCGCATTACAATTTGGGCACTGCTCTCGGCAAGAGCGGCGATTTCGCCCAAGCGGTCAAGGAGTTTTCACGTGCGATCGAGCTTGACCCAACAATGCGAGACGCTTATCTTTCCAGAGGAATTGCATATGATTTCATGGGCTTAAGAGCCAAGTCCCGATCAGACTTTGCCAAAGCGCTCGAACTGAAGGAAACCCCAGGCGTGGGCAGAGGGCTGCGCGACCCCGTCAACATCACCAACGTGAGGGCCGCTGTCGCCGGTCGATGACATCAGCGGCAGAGGGCGTGTCGTAACCCCTTTGCCGATAGAAGTCGGACTCGGCCTCTTTGCGAAAGAAGACCATGCATTCCACATCCGGGTACCGGATCTCGGCAATACTTCAAGCCGATTCTCCACATCGGCGTCTTTGTCGGAAACTATGCACG
Organism: Desulfomonile sp.; assembly: GCA_020216785.1. Classification (GTDB taxonomy): domain Bacteria; phylum Desulfobacterota; class Desulfomonilia; order Desulfomonilales; family Desulfomonilaceae; genus JAIWNO01. The sequence goes on along the minus strand of JAIWNO010000014.1, from coordinate 5,755 downwards.
CTCCTCGTGCTTCTTGTTGTAACGGCAGCGCTCGATCCTGCGGCGGCTCGGTCTGCGGACAACCCGCTGCACGACGCTATTGAGGCCCACTGGAAATGGGAACTGGACAAAGCGATCCAGTTGTATTCCCGAGCTGTCACCGCCTCCCCAGACAACGCTCGTGCGCTCTTCTACCGCGGCGCGGCGTACCGGGCGCAGGGTAAAATGGACAAGGCCCTGGACGACTTCGACGCGGCCATCGCTCGCACATCCAACATGCCCGATGCATTCTTTGCTCGCGGCTCGATCCTCTTGGAAAGCCGGCAGTACGAAAAGGCCCTCCAGGACATGGATCGCGTGCTGAAACTTGCTCCCGACCACGACGCGGCCCTTAAGATCCGAGCGCGCGCTGAACTCGCTCTCGGTAAGCCTGACGCAGCCCTGGCCGACTTGGATAAGGCGGTGAAACTCAATCCCGTGGACCCGGAATCGTACATTTTCCGGGCAATGGCTCATCATAGGAAGAACCAGTCTGATCGGGCGATGGCGGATGTTGAAAGGGCGCTCAAGATTAATCCGCGCGACGCCCAAACATGGATGATACATGGCAACCTTCTCGTTGCTGCGGGTCAATTCAAACAGGCGCTTGAGGACTACGACAAGGCGCTCAGCCTCGATCCAAACAACGCCGACGCGCTCAACAACAGAGGGTGGGCGCGGGCAGCGGACGGCAATCTCGAAGGGGCGCTCGCGGACCTCAACAAGGCTGTGGAAATCAAACCCGACCTAGTAAGGGCACTGGTAAACCGGGCATGGGTTTTTCGGCAACTGGAACGCTACGACGCCGCGCTGGCGGACTACGATCAGCTGATCAAGCTCCAGGCGGCCGACGCCGGCATCCTGATCGAGCGAGGCAAGACCCTCCTTGATTTGGGGAGGCCCAAAGAGGCGATCACAGACTTCGACCAAGTGCTGCAAAGCGATCCGGGATCCCAAGAGGCGCTTAGCTTCCGCGGGCAGGCCCGCGAAACTATCGGGGATTACGAAGGGGCAATCAAGGACCTCGACGCGGCAATCGCGGCTCGGGGTGACGACGTACGAGCTTTGGCTTATCGAGGGTCCGCTCGTTACGCGCTGAAACGCTATAGCGAGGCGGTTGCCGACTTCGAAAAAGCAGTCAGGCTCGATCCGGAATCCGCGCCCCCGGACCTCTTCTACGATCTCGGCAAGGCAAGCTTCCTTGCAGGCGACAAGGACAAGGCCATCAAAAGCTTCACAAGGGCCCTCGAACTAAACCCCTCTCACGGCTTGGCATACGCCAACAGAGGTGTCGCTTACACGAACAAGGGAAACGATTCTGCCGCAGTGGCGGATTTCCGCAAGGCGCTCACCCTGATCAAAGAGCCTCAGCGAATTGCAGCGATACGCGCGCTGCTTGAAGACGCCGAAGCCCGCCTCACGCCCCATCCGTCCAACGACTCGGATTCCGCAGGCTCGAGCCGAGGATTATGGTAACGTTCTTACATCATTGCGTCGGCTTTGAAGATTTTGAGAAAGGGGAACGGTGACTTGAATTGCATGGGGTCTACGGAGAGGCCAAGCCCATCCCTTTAGCTTCCAGCGGGGTGCAATAACAAATTCGACCGAAGCTCCAGCTACATGTGTAGGCGGTTGCGGGCGCGGATAAACCCCGCCCACCCTACATCAGGCTCGAGTCCCCCGAACCTTCCGAGGCTGTTCAAGAGTCGGGAATTGTTCAAGATCGTACCACGATTAGGGCTGGAATGTGCCTTCGCCCCCCACCCCGGCCTTCTCCCAGTGGGAGAGGGGGCAATTGAAGGTCGGTTTTCAATTCCCTCTCTCTCAGGGAGGGGTTAGGGTGAGGGGGATGTTCGTGCTGCGATTCCGTCCTTTCAATGAGTTTGAGACAGCCTCATCCTCCCGAGGCTACGCCTTTTCGTGATGCTCTCCGTGCTCGGATTTGGTCCCGTAGCCGAAGATAATCGCCTTGAAGTTCTCGCCGATGGTTTCTCCCGTCGTGGCCAAGTACATGTGGGCTACGAGGAACGCTGCAAACAGTGCTCCCAGTATATAGTGGACAGTGGCTAGGACGGTCATGCCGCCGATTGCGGAGATAAACCCGCCAAAGCGCATCGGATACATGTACAGGAGGCCGCTGATAAGAAGAAGCGGCATCAGGAGGAGCTGGAACTTCAGATAAGCGATCTTCTGCAGAGGATTGAACTTGTTGTCTTCCGTCGGCGCGTACGGGTGCGGCTCATGCTTGAATATGCCGTATCCGTAGAACTGCGCCTGCACGATCATGCCGTGAGGGATATCCCCTTTCTTGGGAATATAATGGCTGATTCGGCCGGTGCTCAAGTTGTACACAAGCCATACCAGCCACGCGAACACCGCGATAACGCCGAACCAGTTATGGACCGTGACCGACCAGTCGAACCAGCCGGGGAACTTCTCCGGCCAGTGGATCATAATGCCGGTAATAATGAGCATCACGATGCACAGGGCCTGGACCCAGTGCCACAGTCGCTCAATGAGCGGATGAAGGAGGATTTTCTCTTCCGGCAGGTGCAGCGGTCCCTTGCGGCGGGTGAGGATCCGGAGACCGCCGTGGAAGATCGGCAACGCGATCGGACTTATTACGAGCAGGATGATGACGAGATCCAGCAAGGGTATTCGATTCGCGCCTACCACGTAGCCGTACTTTTTCATCACGTCGCTGTTTATGAAGCCGGTCTGCAGAAGATACGCCTTGAGACCTGTCGGCGGCGGCTTCTCCTTGGTGAGGATTGTGCTTTTGGTGTGACAGGCTTCACATGAGGCAACCATGGTTTTCACAGGCGGGATGTTATGCACGCCGGGCTTCTTGCCTTGGTGGCAGATCATGCAGCCTAATGCTCTTATGTGAAGGGATGCTTCATACAGGTTCTTGTGTTGGGCAATGCTGTCCATGCCATAGGCCTTGTGGCAGTCCATACACACCCTCTGCCTGAACGCGTCGCCGTAGTCGTCCTTTCCTCTTCCGTAATGCACGTCATGACAGCCAACACAGCCGACGGCTCTCGGCCCTGTCTTCTTGCCGTGAGCGCTTGCCTCAATAGTCTCGACGGACTCATCGTGGCACTCGGCGCAATTGACTGCCTGAAGTCGCTGCTTGTGCGGAATTTCCTCAATGTCTTTGTGGCATTCGACGCACTTGGTGTCCGCATGGACGCCCGCGGCATATTTCTTCTCATCGATGGAGAGGTTAAGCTCCCCCGTCACATAAGGCGGCTTGGGCCTGGGCGGCTGCGGTTTGTCGCCTACATCGACGTTATCCGCCAGCTCTTCTTTTGACATCTTAAGAATGTCGGGATTGTGACACTCGATACAGCTCGCATTGCTCAGTTCATCGCCCTTCCCGCTCTTGCCCTTTGATTCGCCCCCTTTTTGGGCGAGAGAGGGAATCAACGCATAAACGAGCACGATTGCCAGAGTGACCGCGGCGACTGCGATACAAGTCGACCATCTCGCCAACCGGGTTGTCCGGGCTCGCTTCATCATGGACCACTCCTTTCACGGAACAAAGGCCAGCCCCGTTAGGAAATGACCTATGGAGTTGTCAGACTTCAAGGGGAGAAAAGACGGGTGATATTCTTACACGGATCTTGGTGGGATCGTCAACAGGAAAGTCCCCCTTGAAGCGAAAAGCCCCCTCGGAATCCGAGAGGGCCGTATTTTCGGAACACATGGCCGGTGCTGTGGGCAGATGCGCGATTATTTGTCGTCTCCGCCTTTCGGATGGCACTTGGTGCACGCGGTGGGTCCAGTCTGCTTCTTCTCTTTTTTCATGTCCTTGTGGCACTTGACGCACTGGTCGTGCATGGCTTTTTCCAGCTTGACCTGCTTGCCCTGGTCTTCCTTTTTGTGGCATTCACTGCACTTCTTGACTTCCTGGCCTTCTTGCCAGACGTTGTTGCCGTCCTTGTACTCATGGTGACACTGGGTGCACTTGAAATCCTTGTGCTTCGTATGGTCGAAATTCACCGGACCGCGCTTCTTGTCGGGAATGGCGGTCGTGGAATCGATCACAATGGGCTTGTCCGGCATTTTCGAGGCCGCATACGCCAGCGTGAGCGCCGCAGCGACCGCGATGCAGACAACAAACGCAAGAAAAACTCTACCCTTCTTCATATGATGCCTCCCTTCACTCCGAATCATCGAATCTGGACCCGCCGAGAAGTCCGGCGCAACTGCCCTTCGGCGAGACTTAAAGCCTAGCACAGCCCCTCACCGGGGTTCAATTCTTTTTTTGCGCTTCGGCGCCCAGGGCCTTAAGCTCTCCAATGACCCGGGCAATGAGGTCATCCACCTTGCCCGCAATCACATCCGTCAGCTCGGTACCGAAATCCGTGATGTTGGCGGGTTGGATGCCGATCACAACGCACGAGGACGGTTCCGAGTCGATGAGAGCGCACAGGGCGAGCGCTTCCAACAGGTCGCTGTCGTGCGCGGAAGTCTTCATTCGCAGCCCTTTGGGGAGGTCATCCCGCTCCAAACGGTAGATTGTTCCGGGCTCTCCCTTGCCAAGCACCGCGTCCACCACGATCAAGTGGTCCGCCTGTTGAATCGTTGACATGAGCCACAACCCCTGCGTGCCGCCGTCAACGAGCTTGACGTTCGAGGGGAAGTCGTAACGTCGCTCGAGCTCCTTCACCACTTTGACACCAACGCCCTCATCCGTGAGGAGCACATTTCCCACGCCGAGAATGACAATCCGCTCAGACTTATTGGTCAAATCGCCCGTCCTTCCATCGCGCTGCTCGCGATCCGTCGCTCACTATTTGCCGTCCGATCGGGAGAAATCTCATCGCATAACGGCGGCAGTGGCCGGGATAAAAGGCAATAAGCCGTGGCTCAACGCCCTTCTGCCGCAAACGTATCATACCGATGCGTCGTCAAGACAGGAACATGGCCGTTGTCGGCGCACCCGCGTGTGCGCCCGGAAGCCGGGCCGACACATGGAAGCTGTCTCCATGGGTCGGCCCCTACCGGACGTCGTTGATGTTACATGTTTGAAAGCGCATTCGCATGAAAGTCGTCGTCATAAGTACCCGCTATCGGGTGTGCGTATGGGGAGGTGCGGAGGGGAGATGGGGTCTCCCATCCGCAGGATGGCGCAGCGTGGCCCTCCTAATACCCATCTCCAAGGCGAAGCCACGGAGCGTTCACCGAAGCCGACGACTTTCATGATTCGTTGTGCCCAGGAACCGAGGCATGGTCGTTGGTATCAGCCCGCACCGCGGTCGATATCGATGACGCTTATTCGGCGAGCAAAGCGCGTCCACGTTCCGCGATCTTTTCTCGCAATACAAAAAGGTTTTCGCCAAGAGCGCACATTTTCAAGTACATCACAAGCCGACTTGGATTGCGCCGCCACATGCCGAACAGTTGTTTCCAGAACACCATACGGTAAGAAGGTTGAATACCCTGCCACCATACCAGCCGGAAGAAGCCCGCAATGTCCCAAAATCCTCTTCGGAGGGATCGCTTGCCGCCATGTCCAACCGAGCTTACAGGGAAAGCATTGTCCCGACCCAATGCTTTCCTGGTAGGCCTCATTGCCAGGTAATATCGATACGCGCGCTCCAGGAATCGACGCGGCTCAAACAGCCATGCACAAGCGTTGAGATGCTCTTGGAGGATTTCCCGTTCCGGTCGGGAAGGGATGTAGTTGAGCGGTCCGCCCGTTCCGTCGCACGTGTCGGGGCTTGCG
>JAIWNO010000013.1 GCA_020216785.1 Desulfomonile sp. | reverse complement strand
GCAAGGCGCTTTTCTTCGATAAGCCGATTCCATAGACGCGTATTGGGCACAGCGCAGAGCGTGTTCACAAGCACCGCAGGAACACGGCTCGTCTCCACAAATGAAATGATACGCTTGTCCAAACCTTTTCGCTCGCCGTCCAACCCCATGACAAAACTGGCCATCACCGTAAGGCCGTTGCGATTAATGGCGTCAAGCGAGTCGAGCATGGAATGCCGAATATTCTGATGCTTACCCGTGATGGAGAGTGCTTCTTCATCAGGAGATTCGATTCCTATGAATACCGTGTTGAAATTCGCCTCCGTCATCAGATCGATCATTTCCAGGTCCCGACCGAGGTTGATCGAAGCCTGAGTCCAAAAGACAAACGGCTCGCCGTGGCTCTTCATCCACGGAATGAGTTGCCTGAGCAGGGCCAGAGCGTGTGCCCGGCTTCCAACGAAATTGTCGTCGCTGATGAATACTTCGGAACGCCACCCAAGGCGGTACAGCGCCTCCAATTCCGCGATCGTCTGTTCGGGTGTCTTGTAACGAGGCTTCCGGCCATAGAGGTTGACAATGTCGCAGAATTCACAGTCGTGAGGGCAGCCGCGCGATGTCTGGACCGACATGCTGGCATAATCGGCAAGGGCCAGGAGATCGAAACGAGGCACCGGAGAGATTTGGAGATCAGGCTTGATTTCGCACTCGAAAATACCACTCGCGGCATTGCCCTCGATTGCTGCGATGAGATCAATGATCGTCTCCTCCGCCTCTCCGGAAACCAGGAAATCGCATCCCGCCTCCAGTACCCTGTGCGGAAGCGATGTCGCGAAAGGACCGCCGACGACAACGGCCTTGCCTCGTTGCTTCGCCTCGCGAATCAGCGAGACCAGGCTGGGGCCCTGGGCGATCATGCCCGTAATCATGACCAGTTCGGACCAATTCCACTCCCCTTCGGTGACATTCCGGGCAGCGACATCCACAAGTCGCAGTTCCCATTCCTTGGGCAGGAGCGCCGCCACGGTGAGAAGGCCGAGCGGCGGGGTCAGAACCTTCGCTCCGGAAACCTTCCGGGTTTTCGGCATGGACCAAAACGCGGAAATAAATGCCGGATTGATCAGCAACGCCTTCATCGGGTAGGGCTTACAGAAACGACGGTGTGCAACGTATCATGCCCGGGCTGTAGGGCCGGCCACCCGGGAAATCCAGCGGGCCTCTTCATGTGGTGTATCCCGGCTCTGCGCTCGTGCTTTGAGCACCATCTCCCTGATGGAGAACATGTTCAGTCCGAGAGCGCAGCAGGTGATGAACAGGACCCACCGACTGGGGTTTTTTCGATAGACTTCGAGAAGCTGGCGCCAGAAATGCAGGCGGTAAGGGGGCCGCACCCCCATTCTCCATATCAGGCGGAAGAAAGCCCGGACCGTACGCAATGTTTCCCTGATGGGAACCTTGGCGCCCCGCACAGACGGTCCTGATGCCGGCTCATCGACTCCCAAAGCGGCTCGAGTCGGTCTCATGTTCACGTAGTACCGCCCGGCACGCCTGAGAAAGCGCTCCGGTTCGTAGAGATAATCCCAAACGCCGGCCACTTCCTTAAGTATTTCCGATTTCGGGCGTGTAGGCACGAAGTTCACCTGGTCGCCGATCATGTCGTCGCCAAGGTGCATGGTCTCCAGCAGTCGACCTTCTTTTTCCAGGCGCTTCCATAGCGCCGTGTCCGGCAGAGCATTGAGGACGTTGACCATTACTATTGGAATCCCCGTCTCTTCCACAAAGGCGTTTATGCGCTCGTCCGTGCCCTTTCTTTCGCCGTCGAACCCTATGACAAAGCTCCCCATGACGCTCAGACCATTCTTGTTCAAAGTCTTGACGCATTCCATCATGGAGTTTCGAAGGTTGTGGTACTTGTGGGCGATTTCCAAAGCATCCTCATCGACAGACTCCAGCCCGATGAAAATTTTGCCGAAATTGGCAGCCGTCATGAGGTCGATAGTCTCCAGGTCCTTACCCAGGTTTACCGAGGCCTGGGTCATGAAGCTGAACGGCTCGCCATGGATTGTCTGCCACTCGATGAGCTTATTGAGAAGCGCTCGTGCGTGCGATCTGCTCCCAATGAAATTGTCGTCCCCGATGAAGACCTCCCCTCGCCAGCCCAGGCCATAGAGCACTTGCAGCTCATCAATCATCTGATCAGGGGTCTTAAAGCGCGGCTTACGGCCGTAAAGGTTGACAATGTCGCAGAACTCGCAATCGAAGGGGCAGCCTCTCGACGATTGCACCATGAGGATCTGATAGTCACTTAGTGAGAGAAGATCGAACCGCGGAATGGGCGAAGCCGAGAGATCGGGTTTTGCCTCGTTCTGGATAACGCCGTGGTTCTTCCCCCCCTTCAACGCCTCAAGCAACATCGGTACCGTATTCTCGCCTTCGCCCCGGACGACGAAATTGGCCCCTGCCTCAACCACCTCGGGGACTACAGCTGTCGGATACGGTCCTCCTGCGACGACGAGCTTCCCTCTCCGCTTCGCTTCACGTACGGTTCTCAACAAGCTGGTTCTTTGGCCGATCATACCTGAAATCAGCACCACATCAGCCCAGTCCCAATCATCCGGAAAGATCTCCCTCGTGTTGAGGTCTACAAGTCTTAATTTCCATTCCGGCGGCAAAAGAGCCCCTACAGTGATCAGGCCCAGGGGAGGAGCCAATGTCTTGGTTCCCTTCAAGCTGCAGGACTCGGGCAAGCTCCAAAATGAAAAATCGGCTTTGGCGTTGACAAGTAGGGCTTGCATCCAGAATACTCCCCAATTTGAAATATGATCCGCGGATCCCGGAAAGGTACCCTTCCTTGCAACAAGAGCAGAGAAACTCGACGGACCGAGGTCCCGATCACTAACACTTTGTATTTATTATATCGTACAGCAGGCAGGCCGTCAATGCAGGAACGCGGCTATTGCAGAGCGTACAGGATATGCCCTCCCACTTAAGCCGGTTGCGAAGAAGAATGTGCGAACATACGGTCCGGACATGCGCCAATGCCGCGATCATTTCTTTCGAGAAAAGAAGTGGCGCTTTTCGGGCGTAACCTCAGCTCCCTCGACTTCCGCCAGTTGCCGCAAGAGCGTTTCGTATTGCTTGTTTACGTCTTTAGGCACGTGCACATATACCACGACCACGAGATCGCCCCTTCCCCGGCCGCGAAGGAATGGAATCCCCTTTTCGCGAAGGCGGAATTCCTGTCCCGGCTGGGTGCCCTTCGGCAGAGTCAGCACATCCGGACCTTCGAGCGTCGGGATCTCGATCTTGCCGCCAAGCACCGCCTGCGAGTACGTGATAGGAACCATTACCACCACGTCGTTGCCGTGGCGCTGAAATGTCTCGTGCTCCCGGACGCGGATAAAAACGTAGAGGTCCCCAGCCATGCCGTCTACGTCACCCGGCTCGCCTTCGCCCTGCAACCGAAGCCGCGAGCCGGACTCCACCCCCGCGGGCACCTTGATGGACAACCGCTTGGTTCGCAGGACGCGCCCCATGCCCCGACACTCACTGCACGGATTTGTGATCACCGTGCCGCTTCCGTGGCAGGTGTGGCACGTGGTGCTGATGGAGAAGAACCCCTGGGAACGAGTCACCTGGCCTCGGCCTCCACACGTGCTGCAAACGGAGGGAGCCGCCCCGCCTTTGGTTCCGGTGCCGCGACATTCCGGGCACCTCTGGTGCAGTGGGACCTCGATCTCGATTTCTTTGCCGAAGATGGCGTCCATGAAATCGATTTCCAGGTCGTACCGAACATCCACGCCTCGACGGACACGGCTGGAGCGCGCTCCTCTTGTGCCCATGCCGAAGAATTCCTCGAAGATGTCGCCGAAAGAGGCAAAGATGTCGTCGAAATCCCTGAATCCGGTAAAGCCCGTCTGCTGGAGGCCCGCGTGTCCAAAGCGGTCGTAGAGCTGGCGTTTGTTCGCGTCGCTCAACACTTCGTACGCTTCTGCCGCCTCTTTAAATCGCTCTTCCGCCTGCTTGTCACCAGGGTTGCGGTCGGGATGGAATTGCAGCGCCTGCTTGCGGTACGCCTTTTTGATCTCGTCCTGGGAAGCCGTGCGGTCTACCCCAAGCACCTCATAGAAGTCTCTCTTAGTCATCAGGAAACCCGTTCTCCGGTGTCGGCGGCAGAGTACAAACCTGCCCCTTTATTTACCGAGGCAATATAATCATCAGCCAGAAGTTTGTCATCCCCGGCGGCGGGAAAAATTCGATCCGGCAGAGCAGCAAACAGGCCCGGCATCACTCTTGGCAGGGCAAGCGATCTTCAGGGCAGGGCTTGAGCGCTCCTTCCTTCGTGAGCGCGTGGATGACGCACGCGGTGCGGAATTTGCAGTAAATGCGCGGACTCCAACAGCACGCACACTCCTCACAGAGGTACGTCCCGTCCTTTTGGCAATAAAATGAGGCCTCCCGGTCAGGGTGGCGGGTACATGTGCTCGTCATTTGCTTACAGCATCCATTACCTTGCGGCCCCAATAGGACCTGATATCGTCGTCTGGGGAGATTGTTTCGTCGCTCCACTCCCCGCAATGACATCCCCAACACCGGTCATTGCGAGCGAAGCGAAGCAATTTCCCGGGCCCACGATCTGCGGCCGGCACCGTCGCCGGTCCCAGCACTAATAGGCGCAGCATGAAAAGAGACCCATATCATTCCGGGATCACTCTCTTTCTACCAACATCAAGATCGTGGAGGGGAATAAGGATTTCCGCGGCTTCTCGGATGCGCTTCATGCTGTCATACGCCTGGATTACATCGAGATGCACCCCCGGAACGATGATGCCGCCTCCTGCCGGGAAATTTTTCGCGTTGCAGCATAGTCCGGTAATAATCGCCCTCCCTTTTGCGGTCCGCACAACTACTGACTGGCCGCCGGGCGTGTGGCCGGGCGTAAACATTACCTCGATTCCATCGGCGATCTCAGCGTCTCCTTCAACGACAGTCACATTCATGTCGTCCAGAACGTCCGGATAGTACCGGTGGTCGATCGGGTGCGGGTCCCGGAAGAAGTCCAGCTCCGCCTTTTGGACAAATACTTCGGCGTTGGCGCACAGTTGGTCGTTTTCGCAGTGGTCGTTATGCAGGTGGGTATGGATGATGAGGTCCACGTCCTCCGGCGACCATCCGATGGTCTGCAACGCTTCTTCGAATTCATACACCGGGAAGCCCATGGGGCCTTCCAGATCGGGAGGCGCCAAGAATTCCTCGACCCCTGTATCGACCAGGATCTTCCGATCTCCGCCCTTGAGGGCGAACGCATAAATAGGGAGAATAATGCGCTTTCCATAATACTTTTGATAGGTCATGATGCCCTGGTCGGTCTCGTTAAAGCCCACCGCAAGCGGATGAATCGTGTAGACGGTCATTTTTCCTCCGTCTTGTTATGATCGTGGACCCGGCCTGCCATGCGGCCGCTGCCCACCGGCAGCTCAAACTGCCACACTGTCAATCGAGTCGGGAAAGCATTCATCGAATTGATCAATCGTATCCTTAAGATGTATAATCTTATCAAAGAAATCAAGGTGGACACCTATTCAACCGATCCTCAACGGGCGTGAGCGGTCAGCCGTGCCATTGCGAGGAGTGAAACGACGAAGCAATCTCCTTAGTGAAGGGGCGGAGATTGCTTCCCCCGCTTTTCAGCGAGGTCGCGATGACAAATCCGACTGCGAACTTCTGACCCTCAGAAGTGAATGTTTGCGCGGACGAGTGTTTCGGATTGGGGGGGTGCATAAAACCTCGTCAAATATCGTAAAGATAATGGCAAACGCGGCATCCCTCCAGCGCTTCCGGCATTGCCGCAATAGCGGAAGCCTTCAGCCGGTCGGCGCTGGGGAGCGATCCGGTGATGAGTGACCCTCTGTAGACCTTTTCGTATGCCTGGACCCGCTCTTGGAAGCGTTCCCGGTAACGCCGGCACGGCTCCGTTTCCCAGAGCTCAGTGAGTTCTGTTTCCGTCACGCGGCCGTAATGGACCTGCGGCATGGTCACTTCTTCACCGAAAAATCTCGTTGTCCCGCCGACCGCCAGGTTGATGCACGGCCCTGCTGTGCCGTCGTATCGAATGAACACCGAGTCCCGAGGGTCCTGTCCGCACACGGGCAGTTCCGTCGGTGTGAACGAAAATGCCGTCGTAGCGACTCCAAGCTTTTTTGCCAAGCTGCACGCGCGTGCCACATTTTTTTCACGGCGGCGGGTTTCTTTGCTCTCTTCCGACGCGAAAAGGCCGAAACCCTTGCCATGCTCCCCTCGGACCACCTCGCATTGCTTGAAGTTCACCTGGTCCACCCCGAGTTTCGCTGCGAGCGTTACTATTTCTTCGACCTGATGAAAGTTCATCGGCATGAGGACGAAATTGATCATGGTCATGGGCACCCTCCCTCTCCTCAACTCTGCGACGGCGGCCAGGTTGTCGCACACCCGCTCAAAGTCGGAGCCTTGCCGAATCTTTTCGTACACCTCCTTTGTCGCGCCGTCCATTGAGACGCATATCCAATCCAACCCCGCAGCGATAAGCTTCGCTGCGACTTCTCTTGTGAGCAGGAGCCCATTGGTGAGGATTCCCGTCTGACAGCCGGCTGCTTTCGCGTCGGCAATCCACTCTGCGAGCCTCGGTTGAAGGAGCGGTTCGCCTCCGCCGGTGAAATCGACGGTCGTGACTTCCGGCAAATGCGGCTTGATCGCATTCCAGATTTCCTGGGTCATGAGTCCTCGGTGCTCGACTCGGCTCCGGATTTCAGTCCATGGACACATCACGCACCGGAGATTGCACGCGATGGCTGATTCCACCTGCATGAGTCTCCAGCGTCGCTGCTTGAGCGAGGTGGTCTTGACCACTTTGTCTCTGAGCGCTTTCAGTCGGCGCTCCACGAAAGCGGGCCAGATGAGAGCAGCCACTGCCAGCCGCTTTCCTTGTCGTTCGAGCCATACCTCGCCCGGCTTTCCGGCCGCGGCTTCGAGCACCTGGTCCGCAATTCTGAACTTCGGCTCGCCGCACCGGTCCGTCGGACACAAGCCTGAACGGTTGCTCTCACGAAGTGCGTTTTCTTCGAAAGAAGAGTCGATAGTGCCCGGATATACGTTGATGATGTCGATGCCGAACGGCGCAAGCTCCAGGCGCATCGTGTTGGTCATTACAGCAAGAGCAGACTTGCTGCCGCCATATACTCCCACCGAAGGGATCGGGACCCGTCCGGCAGCCGAAACGATGTTGACGATCCTGCCGCCTCCGCGGCTCTTCATGTGCGGCACGAGCGCCCTAATGAGGGCCAGAGGAGAAAACGTGTTCACTTCAAAGAGGTAGCGAATGCGCTCTTCGGTGGTCTCTTCCATCAGAGCGAAGTAACCGAGTCCCGCGTTGTTGAAGAGCACGTCGATGTGGCCTACCGCGTCGAGGGCGCTTTCAGCCAGAGTTTTCGCATCTCCCGGAACAGAGAGATCCGCGATAATCGGCGTGATGTCCGCCGCGGTAGGGAGGCCCGAAATCAGCTCGTCCAGCGCCTTCGCTGACCGTGAGGTTACCACGAGCCGCGCGCCGAGGTCCGCGAGCTTGCGCACCAGCGTGGAGCCGAGCCCTCCGCTTGCGCCGGTAACCAAAACATTCTTTCCGTCGAATGAATATCGGCCCATGCTCTACTCTCCGTACCAACTCCCATGCGCCAGTTTTTGGGCACAACGAATCATGAAAGTCGTCGGCTTCGGTGAACACTCCGTGGCTTCGCCTCGGAGATGGGTATTAAGAGCACCACGCTGCGCCATCCTGCGGAGGGGAGACTTCATCTCCCCTCGGCACCTCCCCATACGCACACCCGCCGGCAGGTACTTATGGCGACGACTTTCATGCGAATACGCAATTTGACAAGCAATCGCGGCCGTAGGCAAGGCTTTATCCCCAATATGGGTTGCCTGGGAGGCACTTTGCGCACACCCGTGAAAATACCGGCAAGATGCCGGCGCTGCCGGCGTTTCCACAGGAATTTCGACCGCGCAAACCGCCGTAACGAAGAGTGAAAGCCTGCACGATGAAGACGACTTACACGGAAATGGAGGTTCCGGCAAGTGACAATGCTCGACGCGGGACTCGGCTACACGAACGGCAATCAACGTAGGCTGGATTCGCCCTCACGGCAGCGGAAGATCCATTCTATTGCGGCAGTGGCTGAGCGGCGTTCTCATGCATATTGGTATACGGGAGTTTCGATAACTCTGTCGGGCTTCTGCCGGGTCTTAATAATAGTCCGAATATGTTCCACGGTCTCAGGAGCGAAGAACTGCTCGCCCGTCTCCTTGCAGACACGAGCGGGTACGTTTTCAACAATAAAAAACTTGCCGCCGTGTTCCAATGTGTAGGTTACTTTGGCATCAACCATTGTCTCTTTCATCCCGGATTTCCTTTCCTTCACCTTCTGACCCGAAAATCGATCCAGAGATCAGGGTCGGGCTGGTATAGGGCGATGACCTTGATAAGCGGCCTGCTCGGATAGCTGCATTGGATATGTAATGGCCTGCCGGATTTCGTGTAGCCAAGAATGAGACAACTCGGACCATACTTGTCTTCCGGATAGTCTTCGATCACTTCACTTCGGCCGGCTATCGCTTCCTCCAACTCCTCCACGGTTATGTCCCGGATGATGCTCTGATCGACGGCATGTTTAGAGAATTCATACAGGCGCTCCTCGATCTTTTCACGGATTTCCTCGATCAGGCACATAAACGAAGAATACCAATCGTGGTCGCTTCGGTCAATTTCAGATCATGAGGCTGGGAATGATTTTGGGGGGGTAGTGGAGCGGGAAACGGGATTTGAACCCGCGACTTCAACCTTGGCAAGGTTGCACTCTACCACTGAGTTATTCCCGCATCCATCCGCTACTATAAACAGCCGCGAGCCGATCTGTCAAGAAGAATCCCGCGAGTTCGCGCGCAGCGTTTTCCACTCAACAGTCGGGTATCTTCCTCAGACGCGCGCGATCTGGTCGCCGGTCTTGACCGCGCCGCCCTTCACCACCGTAGCGAAGATCCCCTTTTCCGGCATGATGCACTCGCCCACCTTGTTATAAATGGCACATCGAGTGTGGCATTCCTTGCCAATCTGGGTGATCTCGAGCAGTACCTCTTCGCCGACCTTCACACGATCACCGACCTGAAGCGCCTCGAGATCAAAACCCTCGGTGGTAAGGTTTTCCGCAAAGCTCCCGGGCGCGACGTCGAGCCCTTTGTCGCGCATAGTCCCAATCTGCTCGATGGAGAGGAGTGAAACCTGGCGATGCCAATCGCCGCCGTGAGCGTCGCCTTCAACACCGAAACCTTTCTTGAGGACTCCCGCGCCGATGTCCTTTTTAGGTGTTCCTTTGTGCTTACTGACGCATACCGCAATAATCTTTCCCGAAGACATTGTTGGTTCCATTAATCGATCGGATGAGGCTTTCAACAGGAGTACTAATCCTCCTCCTCCTCCGGCTTGGCCGCGGCTTCGATGATCTTTTCCGCGACATTGGCTGGGGCTTCCTCGTAGTGGGAAAACTCCATGGAAAAGAGACCTCGCCCGGACGTGAGGGAAGTGAGGTCGGACGCGTACCGGAGCACTTCAGCCATCGGCACTTTCGCTTTGACCACCTGGCTGCCGCCTTTGGCGTCCATGCCCATAATGCGGCCCCGCCGGGCGTTGAGGTCGCCCATGACATCCCCCATGCAATCTTCCGGTACTACGACCTCCAGGTTCATGATCGGTTCCAGGAGAACAGGGTTCGCCTGAAGCATGCCTTTCTTGAAGCCTTTGGAGGCCGCGATCTTGAACGCCTGCTCGGAGGAGTCCACATCGTGGTACTTCCCGTCGAAAACCGTGACCCGCACGTCGATGACCGGACACCCGGCAAGAGAGCCGGCATTCATCGCTTCTAAGACGCCTTTCTCTACCGCAGGGATGTACTGTCGAGGAATAACGCCGCCGACAATCTTGTCTACGAATTCGAAG
>JAIWNO010000012.1 GCA_020216785.1 Desulfomonile sp. | reverse complement strand
CCCCCGCCTCTCGGCATGGGCTCCAGCTCCAGCCACGCCACCGCGAACTGACCGCGGCCGCCGGTCTGCTTCTTAAGCTTTCCTTCAACCTTGGCCTTGCCTTTGATCGTCTCCTTGTAAGGGACCTTGGGCGTCTTGAGGTTCACATCCACGCCGAACTTCCGCTTAAGCTTGTCCACGGTCACTTCGATATGGACCTGTCCCATGCCGGAAATGAGGAACTCATTCGTCTGTGGGTCTCTGGAGATCGTCAGAGTCGGGTCTTCTTCCGCCAGCTTGGCAAGACTCTGGGTGATTTTCTCCTCGTCGCCCTTAGCCTTTGGCTCGATTGCGAAGGAAATAACCGCATGGGGCAACGTGTGCGGTTGAATCACGATGGGGCTCTTCTCTTCGCAGAGCGTATCGCCCGTGAGCGTCTCCTTAAGCTTTGCCACGGCCACAATGTCGCCGGCCTGCGCTGACTCGATGGATTTCTGGCTTTTGCCGACCACCGCCAAGAGCTGGCCGAAACGCTCCTTGGTCTTTCGGGTTGCGTTATAGATGGTAGAGTCCGGGGCCAACTTGCCCGAGAAAATCCTGAACAACGTCAGTCTGCCCGCGTAGGGGTCAGCGAGGGTTTTGAACACGTATGCGCAGAACGGTTGGTCGGGTGAAGCGTCCCGCGTCAGCACCTCACCTGTGGGGCTGGTTCCCTGGACAGGCGGCAGATCCGCAGGCGACGGACACGCGTCGGTGATCAGGTCAAGTATCGGCTGGATGCCGATGTTTTGGGCTGCGGAACATGCCAGCACCGGAACGAAGACGCGGTTGCGGATGCCCTGCCTCAACGCGGCTGAAAGATCGTCGAACGCAAGCTCGCCACCCTCCAGGTAACGCTCCATCAGCGCATCGTCCACCTCTGCGAGGTCCTCGATGAGGACTTCGCGGCGGGAGGCGGCTTCTTCCTTGAGGTCTTCAGGTATGTCTATCTTGGCGGCTTTCTTGCCGTCACCGTCAAAAGTGACGGCCTTCATAGAAAGGAGGTCCACAACGCCCCTGAAATTGCTCTCACTCCCCAGAGACATTTGCAACACGAGCGGCTTGACTTCGAAGATCTGTTTGACGTCTGCAACGACTTTGTCAAAATCGGCACGCTCCCGATCCATTTTGGTAACGACGAGTATACGGGGACATCCACGGGCTTGGATGTTTTGCCAGACCTTTTCGGTAAGCGGTTTGATCGAGTCCACCGCATCGACGGCGAGGATTGCGATGTCGGCCGCGCTCAGCGCCGCGGCCACTTCGGCTGCGAAATTCGGGTCGCCCGGCGTATCCAGTATATTTATCTTTTTCTTTTTCCACTCCGCGGTGCACAGCGAGGTGGAGATTGTGATCTGTCGTTTGATTTCTTCAGGTTCGAAGTCGAAATTGGAGGTCCCGTCGGTGACTTTTCCCAGCCGATCGACAGCGCCGGTGTCAAACAGCATGGCATCGCAGAGCATCGTCTTCCCGGAGCCGGCGTGGGAGACGACAGCCACATTACGGACGTCTTCGGTGTTGTATTGCTTCATTGCGACCCCTTGGGAGCAGGCGCCGGTACATCCGGCCCCGGTGTTGGACTGATAAATGTAATAGTAAATCACAAGAGATCAAAGAGAGTCAAGCGATAAAACGAAGGAGGCTTGCCTCTTATATTGCCGAAAGATAACGGATTATTCTCGTCCCTCATCTCATAATTCTTTACAATTACTTGCCATTACTGGTATAATTACATAAATAATTGACGCGAACTGGAGGCCCCGTCATGATCCGCTTGCTCATCGCCCTGGCCCTTGTCCTTGCAATAGTTCCGCCAGCCTCGGCCATTGAAACAGTCGACACCGGCTTCGTGTTCGGGCCCTGGAAGTACTTCGCCCCATATTACTTCCCCATGAGCGGCCAATGCGCCGGCATCTGTTTTACCCCGGCAGATTTCGTACCCAAGTACGAGTCACCCAATCCCCTTCCGCCCGGTCCTTACAACGGCCCTATCATGCCGCCGCCTCCGGCCAAAGTTTCCGCCGCGGCCATGCATGCGCCGCTTCCCCCGGCAGAGCGATACACGCCTCCTGCACGTCAATCGACAACGAACCCCAAGGCGATGCGCCCCATCCAGCCTCCAAGTTCCAAGCCACGAATGGTCGATCCGCCATCCGCGGGCCGATCGAGCCAGTGATATTGGCGGGCGGACTCATCCAAGGGCTGTTCTTCAATAGCTTAAGCTTCTGCGGGCACAGGGGGCCGGCGCTCCCCGGATCGAGTCCGGGCAGGCCCTGCCGGCCTATTCAAATTACTTGTTCGGCGGCGCTTTCGTATGAGACAGTTCCCTAAAGATCGGCCGGTCTTCGATGTAGGAGCGGACAAGGTTCAACCCGCTGAAATGCCCCATCGTGAACCAGGCTATGGCTCCTTCGCTGCCGAACACTTCCTCCCGGATGCGGCGTCTGCTCCAGCCTCTTGCGTGCAAGTCCAAGACTCGTCCGCCGCTTTCTTCGAGGTAGCGGATTTTAGCCAGAAGCTCCTCACGGGGATTCTCACGGATCGTACCGCTGCCGGGAAAAAGACACGAAGAGTCGAGATCGGCCAATTTCCGTAATGATTCAAGGATATTCCAGATGTTGTAATCTGCCCGGAGGGCTCGATCCGTCCCTCCCACGTACGCGTCGCCGGTGAAAAGCCACCCTTCATGAGGCTCAAAGAGACAGATGTGGTCAATGCTGTGGCCTGGAGTGTGGATTACCCGGAATCGGTACCGCGGAGTTTCCACCACATTTCCCAACACGGCTCCGGTGGACGGGGCTGGGTATCCCCACATAACCCGTTGGTACAACCGGAGGCGGCGCGATGCAGGGTCGGCGAGGACGGGGAGCGCCTTGGGGTGAGCGAGCACGGCCGCGCCGAACCTCTCCTGCACAGCGGCATTGCCCGCGATATGGTCTTCGTGAGCATGGGTGTTGACGATGGTGTGAACGGCATGGCCGTCAAGGGCGCCCAGCAATTCGGAAACCGTGTACGCGCAGCCCGTGTCCACCAAGAGACCGTCAACCAGATACGCGGACGTGTAGTAGAACGCTCGGCCGAACAGGGACCGCGCAAGTTGGAATTTGATCACCGCCTGTCGGGTCTCAATGTGAATCATGCTTTCGGATGATATCCCACAGTTGTTTCGGGGGTCCCGGTGTCGGTCATTTGTATTCCTCGAGCACCGGACCGGGCTCCACGTGATCCGCGGCCGGGGTGTCGCTCTCCTTGCACAGCGATGCTCCAATCGCACGGATCATCTTCTCTGCTTTGGCCACACAGAGGATGACATTGTCCGTTGCCTCGATCTCTTTTTGGTAATCACTGAATTCGCTTTCGCCCTTCGGCCCGTGGCGATCTCTTAAGTTTGTCATGGCAGCGAGAACTCCCAACTCAAACGTCCCGACTCGGTCGAAGCTTGTGCAATTCGTGTCGGTTGTCGTCGGACAGGGGCGGAAAAGCGCGAGGTCAATCTATCTACAGCGTCTGGAGCAGTTCCGCCATTGCGGTAAGGTCGGTCTCTGACGAGAGGTGTATCCGGACGATCCGTCGTCCCCGCTTTTCAAGGGCCTCAAAATCGCCCAGTCCCTGGCAGTCTTTGAGCACCGCGAACGAATAGGGCTCTCCCGGAATATCCGCATCTTCGGCGCAGCTCATCGTGATTTCGATAAAAACACCGGTATTGGGGCCGCCCTTGTGAATCTGTCCCGTGGAGTGGAGGAACCGCGGGCCGAACCCCAATGTCGTCGCAACCTTGCGGCGCCGCCTGACTGCCGTGCGGGCTGTCTGAAGGAGTTCCAGCGCACGCTGCGAAGGGTGAATGAACGCGTTGAACGCGACATAGTCGCCGGGCTTCACCTTTTCCAAAAGTTCTGCCAATTTGTTCTTCGCATCGGCCTCGTCCAACCGGATGAACCTTCCCCCGGGGATACTGCCTTCATCCCGGTAGTGATGGAGGAGCTTGTTGGTCAGGGTCTTGGCCTCCTGAACGTTAGGCTGGTCAAACGGGTTCACGCCGAGGATCGCGCCGGCTACGGCCGTAGCGAATTCCCATCGGAACATCTCGCGGCCGATGTCGTACGCTCCGTGGAGTCGGAGGGTCACCACCGGGCGGCCGATCTTTTCCATGGAGGTAATAAAGCTGTCGTACGTGTCGTCACCATCGAGCCTGAGATAGATAAAGATCCGGTCTGTGCCGTACTCGTCCGGGTCGCCCGGCGTTTCGCCCTCGATCGGGATAATTCCGGTGCCTTCCTTGCCGGTGCTTTCCGCCAAGAGCTGCTCGAGCCAGCACCCGAAGCTGCGTAAGGGCGGTGAGATCACCAGGGTGAGCTTGTCGCGGCCCGCGCGAGCGGCCTCCGCCATGATGGCCCCGAGCCATACACCAGGGTTTTCCAACGAGGGAGCAACCGTTGCAGCGCTTTCGGCGGACTGGCCGGCCCGCATGAGCAGGCGATCGAGATCCGCGCCGATGAGGGCCGCAGGAACGAGACCGAAGTACGACAGAGCGCTGAATCTTCCACCGATGTCGGGCGGATTCAGGAAGACTTTTCGGAACTTGTCTTCGGCTGCCAGCTTCCCGAGACTTGTCCCCGGGTCTGTAATCGCGATGAAATGCGCCCCCGCGTCTGCGCCCACGGCCTTGTCCATTATGCAGCGAAAGCGCTTGTACAAAGACATTACTTCGATGGTGCCGCCGGACTTGCTGGACACGATAAACAGAGTGTGCCGCGGGTCGAGGGTACGCTCCACCTCAAGAATGGAGCGCGGAATGGTCGTGTCGAGTACCTTGAGATTGAGAAACCCCTCTGCGACACCAATGCACGACGCAAAGACCTCCGCAGCAAGACTGCTCCCGCCCATGCCCAGGAGCACCGCAACTGAAAAACCTTGCGAGCGGATCTCATCCGCGAATTCCCGCAACCGTTGGGTCTCGCGACGCATGGTGTCCACGACGGTCAACCAACCCAGCCGACGGCTGATCTCGGCGCCGTGCTGCGGATCGTCCTTCCAAAGGGAGGTATCACAGTTCCAGATTCGCTCCACGAGCCTGTTCTTGTCCCATTGACTCAGCGTGTCATCGACGCGCTGTTGAAGGTGGCCCAACGACGCAGATCGGTGACCCCACCCCCGCATAAGCCTTATCCGTTTCTGAGCAATGCCGTCCAGAAGTTGATCGAACGATTCAGCGAAGGCTTTTACCCCATTGTCCAAGAGGAGGCTCATCACCTCCGGGAGATTGACCTCTTGTTCCTGCTCGAGTCTGGCCAGAATCGCCTGGGCTTCCTCCAGTCCGTCGGCGAGTGTGGCCTGAGGCCTGCCTCGATGCCGGTACGCTTCAAGCGTCGTCCGGGGCATCGTGTTGACGGTTTCCGGACCGATGAGAGCGTCTACGTAATAGGTGTCCGGGTACTCGGGGTTCTTGGTACTCGTGCTCGCCCAGACGATCCGTTGCGGGCGGGCGCCTTTGGTCCGTAGACGTGCGAAGGTGCCGCCGTGAAACATCTCGCGGTACAGACCGTACGCGGCCTTTGCGTTCGCTATGGCAGTCTTGCCGACGATATTCTTGAGGGAAGCGGCGGCAGCCGGGTCTACCAGGTCCTGGAGTCTTTCATCTACGACCGTATCCACGCGGCTTACGAAGAAAGAAGCTACGGAAGCCACTTTGGCCGGATCGCCGCCTTCGGAAATCCACTGCGCAATCCCGTCAAGATAGGCCTGGGCAGCGCTGCGATACTGCTCGAGCGAGAAGATGAGCGTAACGTTCACGTTGATGCCCGACGAGATAAGTTCCTTAACGGCGCGAAATCCCTGACGGGTCGCGGGAACCTTGATCATCAGGTTCGGGCGGTCCACGAGCGTGAAGAGGCGCCGAGCTTCAGCCACAGTCTTCGGAGCGCTGTAAGCGAGGTCCGGAGGCACTTCAAGACTCACATATCCGTCAACGCCGCCGCTGCGCTCGTAAACGGGTCTCAGCAGGTCCGCCGCCTCGCGAATATCGGGTACAACGAGTCCTTGGTAGATGCCCTGAATGTCGAGGCCTTGGTCGACGAGCTCATGAATGTCGGCATCGTAGGTCTTCGAGCCGCCGATGGCTTTCTCAAATATGGTGGGATTCGATGTAACTCCCGTGATTCCGTCCTCATCGATCATCCGTTTCAACTCGCCGGACCTGAGGAGCTCCCTGCCGAGATCGTCGCACCAGATGGACTGCCCGAGTTCCGTTATGGATCGCAACGGATTTGTCATCATCGCCTCCCGTCGCTCCTGCACTAACTAAATCTTGACACAGCCAAAGGGGTCTTCTATGCTTTGCAGGCGGATAGTACACTATTTGGGTTTGACCGGCAATCCGGTCTTGCAGGTGGAGGCATGGACGTCAAGAAGTATCTGGAACTTCAGGAAAAAGAAATCCAGCGGCACAAATGGATCGAGTCCGAGAAAGCAGGTCGGGATCTTGGAGTTGAGGCGGTCATAGACTGGATCCAGCGTTACGCCGACCAGTTCAGCGACGCCTATCTCCGCAACGCAAAGTCTTCGTGAGGACGGATCGAGACTTTCCCCTCTTCACCGCATGAAGTAAAGGTAAATCAGCGGCGCGATTGCGATCCGATAGATCGCATAGGGGACGAGCGACCACCTCTGCACGAGTTCGATAAATGTCTTCACGGCCGCGACGGCCGCCACGAACGATACGACAAACCCGACCGCAAAGAACCCAAGATCGGAAACCTCGAGAAATCGCCAAGCCTTGGAGAGGTCGTAGACCGTCGCCGCTGCCATGACAGGCACCGCAGCGAGAAACGAGTACTCCGCGGCAGTTCGTCGGTCCAGGCCTGAGAACAATCCGCCGATAATCGTTGAGGCCGACCGCGAGATCCCCGGCCACATTGCAATGCACTGAAATATCCCGATCAGAAGAGCACTCCCATATCCCAGACCGTCGAGACTCATCACTCGCGGCTTGGGCCTGAAGCGCTCTGCAAGAATGATGGCAACCCCGCCCAATCCGAGCGCCCACGCGACCGTGATCGGCCCGAAAAGGTGCTCCTTGATGAGCTTGTGCAGCAGAACACCGGCCACAAGAGCGGGCAATGTGGTAAGCCCGAGGAGTAAAAGGCCGCGAAGTCCGGCGAATTGTCCATCCCCGACCCCCAGACCGTTCAGGCGGGGAATCAAGCCGATGAATCGGTCACGGTAAAGCACCACCACTGCCAGGATCGCTCCCAGTTGGATGAATATATCGAAGCAGGCAGCCTTTTGACCGCTGAACTTCAGCAGGTCGCCTACTACGATGAGGTGTCCGGTGGAAGACACGGGAAGAAATTCCGTCAACCCTTCGACAATGCCGAGAACAGCGGCGACCCAGAGATCGCCCATGCCGCGCCTCCTTGGTTGAGATTAGAGCCGGGGTTGTAGCAGCATGGATGCCGTGTGTCCAGCGAGAATTCTCTTCCTCGGAAATGTTTCGGTCATTCGCGGCAAGAACCAAAAGTCGTCCGAAATCAGGAAATGAGCTGCATCCTCTGGGGATGGCTCCGACGTTATACGTCAAAGCGCAGAAGGTGTAATACCGATGCTTCGTCAAGACAGTAACATGGCCGTTGCAGGAGCAGACCCGTGTGTCTGCCCGGATTTGGGCACACCAGCGGAGCCTGCCCCCGGACTCGATCCGGGGTGCGCTCCTGGAGATCAATCGTACCATTTTGAATGCAAGTTCATATAAGGCTCAACGGTGCGCCATCCTGCGGAGGGGAGACTCACCTCTCCGCGCCCCCTATACGTAACCCCGATGGCAGGTACTGACAGGTACGACTTTCATACAAAGAGATATTTTCTAATGATCATCCACTCATACACCGCACGACGCCTGCACCGACAACTGCAACATTTCCCCGCGATCGAGATCTATGATCTATCTTTATTCAGGAGAGAGAATCGGCTACAGTGTCCGTCGGCCGGATTCTCGGCATTAACTTGTCAGTTGAGGGACTACGATTACGGATCGACCGCACCTTATTCTTGCATCCGCCTCCCCGAGGCGACACGACCTGCTTTCGAGGATCGGACTGCTTTTTCTTGTTGTGCCGGCAGATATCGACGAGAGTATGCTCAACGGGGAGCTGCCTGAGGATCACGTCCGGCGGCTCGCGGTCAGCAAGGCCCGCGCCGTTTCCAAACTTTATCCGGGCAGCTGGGTGCTGGGAGCGGACACTATCGTCGTCATTGACGGAAGGATCCTCGGCAAACCCACAGACCGGAGAGAGGCCGAGGAAATGCTCGCCACGCTTTCTTCCCGCGTGCACGAGGTTTTCACCGGGTATGCCATCCTGAACTCGGAATTCCCCTCGCGGGAAATCTCGGGAGTCGTGCGGTCGGAGGTGCTTATCCGCAGCCTTACTCCTGAGGAGATCTCGGGATACATCGACACGGGCGAGCCCATGGATAAGGCCGGCGCATATGCGATTCAAGGCGTCGGCTCCGCGATTGTCGAACGCGTTTCAGGATCGTACACCAATGTGGTCGGGCTGCCGCTCTGTGAGGTGGCCCGCGACATCAAGAGATTGGGAATATTCGATTTCCTGGGGAGTGACGAACTGCCATGATCGCCGACAATCTCGCTTACATTCGCGAGCGCATCGCGGAAGCTGCCGCACGCGCGGGTCGATCGCCGGATGATGTCCGAATCGTAGCCGCGGCCAAGGGCCAGAGTCTCGATCGAGTGCGGGAGGCAATTGAGTCAGGCATTCGCATCTTCGGGCATAACTACGTGCAGGAAGCCGCGCGGCAAGTCGAGCTTATCTCGGAGGAGCAGGTGGAACTTCACATGATCGGCCACCTCCAGAAGAACAAAGCGGGCAAGGCGGTGGAAATCTTCCGGACCGTAGAGACGGTAGACAACGGCGATTTGGCAGCTGCGCTCGACCGTCGGGCGGAGTTGGCAGAAAAGACCCTCGGAGTGCTGATTCAGGTAAACCTTTCCGGAGAGCCGCAGAAATCCGGCACCGGCACCGAGCAGGTTGCCGAGCTGGCGCGAAAGATCCGGTCTCTACCTCATTTGCAACTTCGCGGCCTGATGACCATGCCCCCCTTTTTTGATGACCCCGAGCGCGCCAGGCCGTACTTCGCTCGGCTGAGGGAACTCAGGCGGGAACTCATCGCATCGGGAGTTTTCACACCCGACATGACGGAGCTGTCGATGGGAATGACCGGAGATTTCGAGGTCGCTGTGGAAGAAGGGGCAACGCTGGTACGAATCGGCACCGCGCTCTTCGGCCCGCGGACTTGACTACCGCGGGCTCCCCGCCGCCCGATTGTCGAGGTTGGCTACTTTCCGGATGACAAGCTTGTTGCCGCGGACTTCAACCGCGTACTCGCCTTCAACAGTGCTCTTGTCCGGCGCCAGCGACAAGCCGTGCTCCTTGTTAAACACCGTGAGCACTTGGTCCGCGCCGACTATTTCCCGCATTTCCAGCGCAATTTCCACGAGTTTGTTATTCGCGTCAAAGGTATAAAGCGCGTGGCGGAATAATTTGTCTCCGCGGATTACCTCTCCCAGCCTGCTTCCCAGATCCTGATATGCGAGATGTCCGGGGGTTGTTTCCAGAATCCGGATGACCTCGGATCTGTCCATGCCGATTCTGACACCCCGATATTCCTGGGGGACCTTAGCCCATGCCAACGCTGTCGGTACGATGAGGAGGATTAAGCAGCAGTACCAGCCCAGCCGATTCGAGATGAGTCGACCGTTCATCAAAGCCTCCATGAGGAATCCAAGTAGTTTATTATACTATATTAAGACCCTTAACGGAAGTCAAACTGTCGTCCCCCAAGACTTTTTCGACGGATTCATCCAAAGGTTAACATACAGCGGCCGTTGGTCCCCCGCGATTTCTTCGCAAAGAAACATTTACGTTCCGTCAAATTAATTATAGACTTTTCAAGTGGTTCGGCTTCTGGT
>JAIWNO010000011.1 GCA_020216785.1 Desulfomonile sp. | reverse complement strand
GTCGGCCCCCTCCTTGCCACGGTTGTGAAAATGTCCGAAATGAGGCGTCAAAGGCTTTAGCCGCGTGGGAGCTTTCCCGCCCCCTCCACGACTAAAGCCCCTTGATGCCCATGATGCTGTGGGCGATACCAAGACAATGGAGTGACATTGTCTGCTCCTTGCGACAGAATTCATGGAGCGCTCAGCAGAAACCGGCCGGTAATATCCTACAATATTAGTGGTATTTGTGCAAATTATTTTTGACAAAATTAGTAGATTCTCCGACCATGTTTCCCCATGCGCACCTCCCGACGAGCGCCGGCCCTGCCGAAATTCTTGACAGGGTCTCCGGCCGCGGCTAGGATGAGCAATGCGACTGTTCTCCTGTTGACACATTATCTTGACCGCTGAGCGGCTCGCATCAGACCGACTCACCATCCGCGTCATGAAGTCCGAGTCACCCATCGCGGGCCGGTGCCTGGAATTCCGGCGCCGCAGCACATAAAGGAAAGGTGAAGCTGCCGTGAAAGAGCTGTTATCAGGAAACGAAGCCATTGCTCGTGGCGCCTATGAATATGGGGTCCGACTTGCGTCGGCCTACCCTGGGACACCGAGCACCGAGATCCTCGAATACATTGGTGAGCGGTATCCCGAGATCAAAGCCGGGTGGGCGCCCAATGAGAAGGTCGCGGTCGAAGTAGCTTCAGGCGCGGCCTACGGAGGTTCCCGCGCCATCGCGGTTATGAAGCACGTTGGACTCAACGTCGCGGCAGACCCGTTCATGACCCTGACCTACACGGGCGTAAACGGCGGGTTTGTCATCGTGGTCTGCGATGACCCGGGGATGCATTCCTCCCAAAACGAGCAGGACACCCGCAACTACGCGAAATTCGCCCGAGTCCCGTGCCTTGAGCCGTCCGACAGCCAGGAGGCCAAGGACATGATGGGAGAAGCTCTTAAGATCAGCGAGGATTTCGATACCCCGGTGCTCTTGCGTAGCTCCACCCGTGTTTCGCACTCCATGTCCCTCGTCGAGCTTGGAGCGAGGATTGAGGGACCACGAGAGCTTGGCCTCAAGAAGGACATTCTCAAGTGCGTCATGCTTCCCGCGTTTGCCCGGCTGCGCCACCCGATTATCGAGCAGCGGCTGAAAGATCTGGCGAAGTACGCGGAGACCTGTTCCTTCAACAAGATCATTCCAGGCGATGACTCGCTGGGGATCATTTCCGCCGGCGTGGCGTTCCAGTACGCGCGCGAAGTGGTGCCGGAGGCGTCATTTCTGAAGCTGGGGATGGTATGGCCTCTCCCGGAGCAACTGATCCGCTCCTTCGCAGCGAAAGTCAAACGGCTCGTGGTGATTGAAGACCTCGACCCGTTCATCGAAGAGGCGATTCGCCTCATGGGCATCCAGGTGGAAGGGAAGGAGCTTACCGGGCTGTGCGGCGAGCTTTCTCCGGAAAAGGTGGAGGAGGCGCTGAAAGGATCGTCATCGGCCAAATCCATCGGCGCGATCGACATGGAGCTTCCGCCGCGGCCGCCCAACATGTGTCCCGGCTGTCCTCATCGGGCCACCTTCACTGCTCTCAAGAAGAACAAGGTATACGTCGCGGGAGACATCGGCTGCTACACGCTCGGCGCTGCACCGCCGCTGTCGATGCTGGACAACTGTCTGTGCATGGGCGCCGGGATCGGCATCGCGGCCGGATTGGACAGGTCTCTGGGCGACCTCGCCAAAGGCAAAGCCGTCGCGGTGATCGGCGACTCCACCTTTTTCCACTCGGGCATGACCCCGCTGCTGGACTTGGCGTACAACGGCGGCTCCACCACCGTGATCATTATGGACAACCGTACAACGGCCATGACCGGTGCCCAACCGAATCCGGGGACGGGCTACACCTTGCGTGAAGAGCCGACCGGCATGGTGGACATCGAAAAGCTTGCCGGGGCGTTTGGATTCAGGCGCGTCAAGACGCTGAATCCATACAAAGTAAAGGAATTCGAGCAAGCCGTTAAAGAGGAGCTGGAAGCCCCCGAGCCGTCCGTTATCATCGCCCGTGCCCCGTGTGCCCTGCTGAAGACGGAGAGAATTCTTCCCGACCGCCCGCTGAGGATCAGAGAAGACGTGTGTATAGGCTGCAAGGCCTGTATCAATACCGGCTGTCCTGCGCTGGAGTTCGTCAAGATCGACCAGCCGGCGGAAGGGGATAAGCGCAAGGGATTTTCCCGTATCAACGAGGCCCTGTGCGTCGGGTGCCGTGTGTGCATGGAAGTGTGCAAGTCTGATGCTATCGAGGAGGCATCATGAGCGACAAAGTCTATAACGTGCTGATCGTGGGTGTTGGCGGCCAGGGAATTATTCTGGCGAGCGACGTCCTTTCCCGAGCTGCTGCTCGATACGGATACGACGTGAAAAAGAACGAGATTCACGGTATGGCCCAGCGCGGTGGATCGGTCTCGAGCCACGTTCGGTTCGGCAAGTCGGTGAGCTCGCCGATCATCAAAACGGGCGAAGCGGATGTGCTGCTGTCATTTGAGCAGATCGAGGCGGTGCGTTACTTTCCTTTTCTGGCCGAGACCGGCAAAGTAATCTTGAATGACCACAAAATCCTTCCGCCCGCGGTCTTCACGGGCAAGCAGGAATATCCTCCCGATGTGATTGAGAAAATCAAGGCCAAGGTCCCGGACGCGGTGGTGGTCGACGGTCTGGCTGTTGCCGAGCAGGTGGGTAATCCTCGCGTCGTAAACGTGGTATTTCTCGGAGTTCTCTCTGCGTTTCTGGACATCCCGGCGACGACGTACGAGGAAGTGCTGAAGGAGTCGCTCAAGCCCAAGCTCGTGGACGTCAACCTGAAGGCATTCCACCAGGGGCGGGCCCTGGCCGCTGCGTAAAGGTCAGCTCAAGCGTCCTCAAAACACGCACGCTACCGGCCTCGGCTCGCCTGCCAATTACAAAGCGGGCGGGCCGGGGGCCGGCATATCGCCGATCAAGCCGACATCAAGACTTGGGGGAGGAGATCAGATCAATGAATTGCAAGAGCATTTCTCTGATTGCAGTCATCCTCTTGTTCTCGGCGGTCTTGTTCACTCCCGCCGCAGTCGCGGCCGAGCCCGGGAGCAAACAAATCCTGGTCACCAGTCCCGCGTTTGGAGACGGCGAAATGATCCCAAAGAAATACACCTGCGATGGTGAAGATCTATCGCCGCCTCTTCAGTTCAGCGGTGTGCCCGCAGGAGCCAAGAGCCTGGTTCTTATCTGTGACGACCCCGACGCTCCAGTCGGTACCTGGACCCACTGGGTGCTGTTTAACCTTCCGCCGGATACGAAGATGATCTCGGAAAAGATTCCGGCTTCTGCTACGTTGCCCAACGGCGCTATCCACGGTCACAACAGTTGGGGGGGCCGAAAAATCGGCTACGGCGGTCCGTGCCCGCCGAGCGGGATGCATCGGTATTATTTCAAAGTGTACGCGCTGGACGTCAAACTTGACCTACCGAGCGGCACCACGAAGAAGCACCTGGCCAAGGCCATGAAAGGGCACATCATCGGCCAGGGCGAATTGATGGGCACCTACAAGCGGCAAAAGTAGCCGGCCTCGGTAGCCTGTATTCGGTCCTTTGTGTGTCGGTACGAAGCGTTCCGAGTTTCGGAATCGGGATTGCCGGTGGCGTCTCCATGGACGGGTATAGCAGTTGCCAAAAATAATTTCCGATTGATTTCTCCAGGGTGTCGGGAGGTCCCGTTCACTTCGAGCGACGCAAGGTCGTCGAATCTTCGTTCACGGGACCTACCGGCACCCATTTAAAGACCTGCGATTCGGTCAGGACTTTTGGCAACTGCTGTAGCTCCGACATTGTACGTCGGAGCTACCCACTTCAAACCATTTTGTCCGTCGATTCCAGATATCTTACCCCCGACACGGACCTTTTCACTACAGTGTCTAGAGCATTCCCGGTCGGGAAAGGGGATTCGGGCCGGTTGCCGCTCCGGAAATTCCACATCCCATGCTTGCCCGACCATGCCATCTGTGCTATGGAGCTTCGATCACATCGGCCAAGAGGCAACAATGCTCAGATCATTCGAAACAGCCTTCGGGTTTCTCACGGTTTTTCGCGTTCCTGTTGATCCGCCGCCAACCATGGGCGACGTCGGAAGGTCGGCCACAGCGTTTCCGCTCGTGGGCATGTTCCTGGGATTGGTGCTGCTCATCGCCTGGTGGTTCCTGGCAGATCATTTCCCGCCGATTGTCGCGGCGGTGCTCGTCGTGGCCCTGTGGGTCGTGCTCACCGGCGGGCTGCACCTCGATGGTTGGACGGATTGTTGCGACGCGCTTGCAACTGCACTGCCGCCCGAGCGCAGGTTCGAAATCCTCAAAGATTCCAGGCTCGGCGCTTTTGGTGCGCTCGGGTTGTTCTTGCTTCTGGTGCTCAAGATCGGAGCTGTCGCCTACGATGCGCTGCCGGCTTCGATGCTCTTCCTGGCGCCTGTAGCCGGCCGCGCGACACTCGTGCTGGCAGCATCCTCCGCTCGACACTCCGGCCAAGGCATGGCAGCGGAGTTCATCTGGGGCATGAGTCACAATTCAGTCCTGGCCGCCGGGATCATCCTCGGAGTCTGCGCGCTGTTTGCGGGCTGGGCCGGAATTGTGGCTGCCGGCCTTTCGTACGCAGCGGTCATGGCGTTCCGGCGAATGGCCGAAGACCGCCTCGGGGCCGTCAACGGCGACGTGCTCGGCGCATGCTGCGAAATCGCGGAGGTGGTAGTGCTCACCGTCGCCTGCTGGCGCTGGTGAGGCGCGTTCCGGCCCCGGCATGAATTTCTGAAAGTAGCGTGATATTGCCGCAAGGAGATCGGTTCTCCCGCATGCGTCTTGGTACCACCTCCTACATTTATCCAGCGGACATTCTCCCCAATGTGCGCCTTCTGGCCGGCAAGGTCGAGGACATCGAGCTGGTTCTCTTCGAGGTGGACGATGGATTCAATAATCTCCCCGATCAGGTGACGATCTCCGAGTTGAGACGGATCGCGTCGGCGAACGGAATGACCTACACCGTTCATCTGCCCGTGGACCTGCGACTGGCAGCGCGCGACAACTCCAGGTCCATCGCCAAAGCACTGCGGGTAATCGACCGGACTGCGTCACTGGAACCGTATGCGTATGTGATCCACCTTGAAGGCGAGGTCCAGGGCACGGTAGGTCCGGAACACGAACTCACCGGCGCTGTGCGGGCCATCGACACGCTTGCTGCTGTCTGCCCATGGCCCGCTCTATTGAGCGTCGAGAACCTGGAAAGCCAACCACCTGAATTGCTCGACGCGATCCTTGGGGTCGCGCCCGTCTCCTGCTGTTTGGATGTCGGCCACCTCTGGAAGCGCGGGGATGATCCCGTGTCGAGCCTTAATCGCCGGCTTCCGCGCACGCGGGTTATTCATATTCACGGCGTCGGAAGCCGCGATCATCAACGGTTGTCGCTCATTCCGGAAGAAAGACTGGACGACGTGACTCGCGTGCTTGCGGACCGCTTCAGCGGAGTCGTAACACTCGAAGTTTTCAACGAATCGGATTTCCTCGATTCAATGGATGCGCTCAGGAGATCTATGGACAGGGTCGCGGGCAATAAAAAACCCGGACCTCGTTCATCCGGGTGATTATGTCATGTTTTTGGTGCCGAAGAGGAGACTCGAACTCCTACAGGCGTACGCCCACCAGACCCTGAACCTGGCGCGTCTACCAGTTCCGCCACTTCGGCTTTGCAAAATATTTTGGCATCATCAACCGATAGTGTCAAGCCGGAAAACCGCCTTTACCTTTGCGACAACCTGAAGTTCCGGACCGCCTCGGCAAGAGCAGGATGGTCCAAATACCAGCCCACAAAGCGTTCGAGACCTTCCCGGAGCGTAGTCCGAGGCTCGAATCCCAGCTTGCGCCGCGCGCGGTCAATGTCTGCGTATGTTGCCACCACGTCTCCCGGTTGAGGCGGGACCATCTCCTTGATCGCCTCCTTGCCGGCAAGGCGCTCGAGCGTGCTCACGAATTCCATCAGCTCGACGGGTCGATTGTTTCCCAGGTTGATGATCTCCCACGTATCGAGTCCGTCCGAGAACAGCGCAGCCCCCACTCCGGTGACAATGTCGTCAATGTAGGTGAAATCCCGACGATTTTTTCCGTAATTGAATATCTTGATCGGCACATTATGCAAGATATTTTCCAGGAACGACCAGTACGCCATGTCGGGTCTGCCCCAAGGTCCATATACTGTGAAGAAGCGCAACCCCACCGTTTTGAGTCTCCAGAGATGGTTGTAGGTGTATGCTATCAACTCGTTCGATCGCTTTGTCGCGGCGTAAAGACTCACAGGAGTTTCGACAGGGTCCGTTTCGGAGTACGGCATCTTGGTGTTGCCGCCGTACACGCTGGAGCTGGAGGCGTACACGAAGCGCTCCACAGGCAGCAATCTCGCTTCTTCGATAAGATTGACGAAGCCTTCGAGATTGGACTTCTGGTATGCGTGCGGATTGCGCAGCGAGTATCTGACGCCCGCCTGCGCGGCAAGATGGCACACAATGAGCGGTTTGTATTCACGAAAGACGCGTTGCACAGCATCGCGGTCCGCAATGTCGCAGGCGATCGAAACGAAATCGGAGTAATCCTCGAGAATCGCGGTCCGTGCGTGCTTCAGTTCCGGCGCATAATAGTCATTGAAGTTGTCCAGGCCGACAACGGCCCGGCCCTTGTCCAAAAGGGACTTGGCCACGTAGAAGCCGATGAATCCGGCGGTCCCTGTGACGAGAATAGGCGGCATTCAATTCTCCGGTGGCAAAGTTATTACCATAGGCTCAGTTAATCCTCGTATCCGTTGGGGTGGCGGGAGAACCACTCGATAACGTCTGAGACAATCCGTTCAAGATCAGACCGCGACGGCTTCCATCCAATGAGGTTGGCAGCCCGCGAAGCGTCGGCAACGAGCTTCGGCGGGTCTCCCGGCCTGCGCGGTCCCCGCCGCGGGCTCAATCGTGTTCCGGCGATCCTACCGACGGCCTCTACAACGGCCAGGTTGGAATACCCCGCGCCGGTGCCCAAATTCAACCGGATCAACGGCACGTCCTCAAGACAGGCGAGCGCTTTCACGTGCGCCTCTGCCAGATCGGTCACATGCACGTAGTCGCGGACGCACGTGCCGTCCGACGTGGGGTAGTCATCGCCGAAAATCACCAGGTCGTCAACCAACCCGAGTGCGTAACGTGCCACTGCGGGGATAAGATGCGTCTCCGGGCGGTGGTCCTCGCCGAGCCCGTCACGCGGCTCGCAACCCGCCGCATTGAAATACCGGAGGCTTGCCGAGCGTATCCCGTACGCGCGTTCGTAGTCCTCCAGCATCCACTCGATGGTCAGTTTGCTCCGCCCATAGGGTGAGATCGGCTGCGTCGGATGGTCCTCCGGAATGGGGACCTGCATCGGTTCGCCGTACACGGCACACGTCGAGGAAAAGACGAGACGATCATGCCCTGTAGCCCGCATAGCCTCGAGCAGCGTGTACGCGGATAGCACGTTGTTGCGATAATAGAGCGACGGATTCGCGACGGATTCGCCTACAAGGCAGCTCGCCGCGAAATGGAATATCCCGTCGAAATGCATCTTGCTGAGTTGCTCCCGGAGGGCCGACTCATCCGCAAGGTCCGCTTTGACGAACTCAGCGTCCCGTGCAGCCGCGCGATGGCCGGTCGACAGGTTGTCCATTACCGTGATCTGAAGACCGCACTTCATCGCGTGCAGGGCAAAATGCGACCCGACGTACCCGGCCCCTCCGATGACGAGAATCCTGCCGTTGCTCATTCCGTTAGCACCTCAACAACGATCCCGTGCGCGGACAATCGCGGATGCGATCATTGCGAACCGGCATCTGACGCTGCACTCCACAAAAGAACGGGAAAGGCACGATCCCGGAGGAGTTATGCCCGGCGGTCAGCATACCAGTACCGTTGCGAGAGTCCAGAGAGTTGCCCGCAGGATAGAGATTCAACATGAGATAATGCAGCCGCTCGAGATTCGATGTTGGTAATGCTTTCGGCTCTATTCTACGGTGTCGCGAAAGACTCCATGAGATAGTTGTTGACCGATCATATTGACGTTCCTTATGCTTTGCGCAGATACACGAGTACCGTAAAGGAGGTCGCGACTATCATGGGCCGTAATTCGTCGACTTCAAGCCATGATTCCCTGGCGATGCTCAAGGAGGGGAATGCTCGCTTTGTCTCCGGCAGGATTGACGGCCGCAACCGGGACAGGGCAAGGCGTCTGGAAACGTGTGAGCATGGTCAGAGCCCAGCCGCTATCCTCGTAAGTTGCTCCGACTCCCGGGTGCCGCCGGAGATTATTTTCGACACAGGGATCGGGGACCTTTTTATCATCCGGGTGGCCGGAAACATCTGCGGGCCCAGCGAAATGGGCTCCATCGAGTACGCGGTGGAACATCTCCGCGTGCCCCTGCTTGTAGTGAAAGGCCACTCGAAATGCGGTGCAATCAGGGCCGTGGTCAAACAGGAGCCCGTGACGAGGCATTTTAATTCAATCGCCCAGCGGATCATGCCGGCGGTCAAGAAGGTCATCGACACGAAACCAAGCCTCTCGGGAGACGAATTGGTTGAGGAATGCTCGAAGGAAAACGTTTGGCAACAGATTGAGAACTTACTCCTGGAGAGTTCCACAGTACGCAATGCTGTTACCTACAGCTACTTGGAGGTCATCGGTGCGTACTATGACCTCGAGCGAGGCGACGTGAACTGGATGGGAAAGCACCCCAACGAATATTTGCTCCTGAACGCCCTTGCCGACTTCAAACGGGAGACGGCGACCTCGCCGGGAACCTGAGCACAGTATTTCAAGAATAGGCTGACGTGCTGAGCGCATTTGGCTCCGGTCGATTAGTTATAGCGGTGTCCCGCTTGCTTGCGTTCGCGTCGACAAAGGGGCTCGGCAGATGAGATGGGGCATCCTCGTAAATCTGGCGGCGATCTTCGTGATCAGCGGGTTGCTCCTCCTTCTCGTCTTCTGTGCCGCCCTCCATCGGGCTGTGGTAGACAACGCGATCGAGCAGGCCTCCGTCCTCGGAGACATCCTCCAGCGCGACTTGCGGGAGAGCCGCACATCGGAAGCCTTCTGGGATGTGATCAAGCGGTCATGTCTCATGCGGACGGGGCTTCGGCCGCTGCTGTACGACGCTGAGGGCAACGTCCTGGGCGGATGCGGCGCCGGAGCCAATATCGAAAAGCCTGCCCGCGAGGCCGTCGGAAGGCGCGTACACGTGATTGGGGGCACCGGTCCCGCCGGGATCTTTGAGGAAACTCTCATTGTCGTCGACATGTCGGGCGGGTTTCCGCACGGTGTGCAAACAGTTCGAGGGTTCTTAAAGACCCCCGCGATTGTGGGGTCTTCCGCGTTTCAATTCTTTGCCGCGTATCTCGTTTTTACCCAGGCGGCCCTCTTTTTTGTGGGATATATCCTGTTTCACGGCACCGTTATAGGGCCGGTGAGGAATGTGGCCCGGATTGCGGCACGCGCGTCCGGGATGACCGATCTTCAACCGGAGACCGACCCATCTCGTTTCAAGGGCGATATCCAGCGCATCTCCGCCGGCTTGCAGGCCATGGTGACCCGCATTGTGGAAGACCGCGGGAAGATGGAGGACCTTGTCAATGAGCTGCGGCGCACAAACGACGAGCTGCGCTCAGCCCAGGAAAGCCTGATCCGATCGGAAAAAATGGCGAGCATCGGCCGCCTTGCCGCAGGCCTCGCACACGAAATCGGCAATCCCCTCCAGATTGTTATGGGGTACGTGGAGATTCTCAAACGGCGTTGCTCTTCCGACGCGGAGCGCGACGTGACCACCCGCATGGAGCAGGAGCTTAAACGCATCCACGAGATCCTCTACAGCATGTTGGAATTTGCCCGGCCCGCCCCGGGGAAAAGGCGACTATGCGATGTCAATGCGCTCGTAGGCGGGTGCAGTGCGCTCCTCGAAGGCC
>JAIWNO010000010.1 GCA_020216785.1 Desulfomonile sp. | reverse complement strand
GAAGAGGCTTCCGCTCAATCGTCTTTGAGCAGGAACTCGATTCGGGGCTCCCTCAGATCGAGACAGAGCCGGAAAAGCTGCGGCAAGTGATGATAAACCTCATTTTCAATGCGGCCGACGCTGTGGGAGAAGCCGGCGGCACAATTCTTCTTCGCACTCGCGCGCTTGACAAGGGGATCGAAATCCAGGTGCAAGACTCCGGTCGGGGAATTCCCAAGGAATACCTTGACAAGGTTTTCGATCCGTTTTTCACCACCAAAGAGCCGGGAGACGGCACGGGTCTTGGTCTCTCCGTATGCCTGGCTATTGTGGAGTCGCTCGGCGGAGAGATCGATATCAAATCTACGGAAGGCAAGGGAACGGTCGTCACCGTTCGCCTTCCGGGCTAGGACGGAGATCCGGGATTAAGTTGTTGCCCCTGTGTGGTTTCGTTCGGCCCCATACTGACTTAGAATAAAAGCATGGGATGGATCTACGGAATTGCCCTTGTATGGGCATCGGAGCAAGCTATTCATGGATAAGGTCCTTACATTTCTCGCGGTGTTAACCTCGCTTCTGGTGCTCTGTCAATGGTACGTCTTTTCTTCGTTGAGAACGTACCTCTTTCGGAGATACTCGCCCGTCACGCGCAAAGTCGCGTATCCCGCGCTGGCGATCATAGCACTCGCGAATTTTCTCTTCGTGAAGCTCTCATTCGGCACGGACATTTTCAATCCAGGGTCGTTCGCGCAGCAGGTTGCCTCCGTGGTTTTCTTCACATACCTCGGGTGCGTGCTGACCTTGACCCTCTACTTCCTGCTTCTCGGGCTCGCCTCATCCACGCTCGATCTGAAGAACTTGCTGCTGCGGCTTATTGATGGGAGAAAATCGCGTCGGGAGCCACCGGCGGTCCAGTGCGAAGCCCCCGGCTGCCTCTCGACACCCGATGTATCCAAAACCTGCGATAGGCCGAACTGCTCAGTTGACGTTGCCACAGACAGAACGAATTCCGAAGTTGAGGCTCAGACTCCGGCTGACGCAGCGCCGGAACTCTCGAGGCGGTCGTTTCTCCAATGGGGGGCGGCAACCGGCCTGACCACCGCCGTGGTACTCGCGGGCCATGGGATTTCCGAGGCCTACGCAAATCCCGTAATCGAAGAGTTCGATCTTTTCAATCCGGCGTTGGACGGCCTGGACCGCACGGTAACCATAATCCAGGTAACGGACTTTCATTTCGGGCTGTTCTGCGAGTCGCCGGAACTCGAGCGTCTTGTGGAGCGGCTCAACGACATTGACGGCGACGCGGTGGTCATTACCGGCGATATCTTCCATTCCGGCCTGTCGCCGATTGAAAAGGCCGCGCCGGTGCTCAAGCGCCTGAAAGCCCGCCGGTTGGGCAATTTCGCGGTTCTCGGCAACCATGACTTTTATGCGGGGTTGGAGCGCTCCATCGACTGCATCGAACGCAGCGGATTGAGGCTCCTACGCAATGAGTGGCTCACGTTTGAGGCAGGGTCAACGAGGGTGCACCTGGGCGGCATTGACGACCCAATGAGCAATTGGGTATGGGGAGCCGAATTCCCGCGGTTCAACGAATTTGCGGCAAGGTCGCCCCGAACGAGAGGCCTCCGTGTGCTCCTGTCGCATCGGCCTGCCATACTCCCATTCGCGGGACGGGCGGGCGTCGATCTCGTCCTCTCCGGCCACATTCACGGCGGGCAGATCATTTTGCCGGTACCCGGCGAACCGACCGGCCTCAGCATTGCTCGAATCGCGTCGCCATACACTCACGGCTGGTACCGCGACGGCGCCGGCAGCATGTACCTCAACCGCGGAGTCGGACTGACATTCGTGCCGTGGAGGGTCAACTGTCCACCTGAAATCAGTGTGTTTCATCTCAAGCCTTCACGGGAGCTTTCCCAAGCCGTGACCGGAACCGTGATTCGGGAATCCGGCGGAAAAGTCGTCTCGTGAGCGCCTGGGAAAATTTATAGCAGTTGCCAAAAATAATTTCCGATTGATTTCTCCAGGTGTCGGGAGGTCCCGTGAACGAAGATTCGACGGCCTTGCGTCGCTCGAAGTGAACGGGACCTCCCGACACCCACCGAAAGATCTGCGATTCGGTCAGAACTTTTGGCAACTGCCATACCGCCGTGACTATGAAATCAGCCCAGCTGCGACATGAAGAACTCCTGCGGGAAGGATGGACGCGGCGGTTCAACACGGACGAGCCTCGCCTGTCCGAAATGAAGCAGTATTACGAATCGCTCGGCTTCGAGGTACGGGTGGAGCCCGGAATTGTCGGGGACGAGAACGACTGCACGAGCTGTTTCGGCACAGAAGGACTCGAGGAGCGGTACTCGACACTTTATACCCGCGGCCGATCGCGTCCGACCGACAACGACCTCTTTGAGTAAACGCGTCGCCGACGTTGGTTGCCCTCTTCATTTGATCCCCATGAGAAGATGGTCCATCCGCTCACCTTCCCGGACAAGGCGCACGTCGTGAAATCCGGCGGATTCCAGGTCCGCGGTTGTTTCTTCGAGGGTGTACGTATTTCCTCCCCTTGTGGCGACAAGCATGTTCACCGCGAAGATGGCTCCATCAACCGGCCGCGTCCGGGTGGGGTCCATGAGGTGGTCCCGGATCAGAATCGCGCCGCCCGGCTCCAGGCAGTCGTATACTTTCCGGAAAAGCGCTTGGTTCCCTTCCCTACTGTTAATATGAATAATCGCAGACAGCAAAACCAGGTCATGACCCGGCGGCAGGGGGTCCGTGTTGTAATCCCCGGCCGCAAGCGTCACCCGGTTGATGAGTCCCGCGTCGGTGATGCGTCGCCGAGCGATTTCGACCACTTTCGGCAAGTCGAATATCGTCGCAGTGAGTTGCGGAGCGCGCTTGAGAAACGCCATCACGTACGTCCCTGAACCGCCGCCGACGTCGAGCATCCGCCGAAATGGAGACAGGTCCACGGATGCGGCGATCGTGTCTGCCAGGGCTCGACCGACCACGTGCATCGCTCCTATGAATGCGTCGATCTCATCGTCGGAACGGGCATCACGGTCCTTAAGGTTGGGATTGTTCCCCGTGGCAACGATCTCGGTGAGGTTAGACCAGATCTTCCACATGCTGCCTCGATGCAGCACCATGGGGAGCACGGAAGCATCACCATCCGGAATCAACATTCCCGACAGTGAAGCCTCGAGGGTATAAGCGCCGTCAGGCCCCTTCACGACCAGTCCCATCGCGGTCAGAGCATCCAGGAGTATCCGCAAACCACGCGGACTCCATCCATGCTCCGCACACAGGTCTTCCACAGTGCGGGATCGTCCATCCAATTCCGCAAAGAGATTGAGTTGCGCGGCCGTGATGACAATTCGCGGTTTGAGGAAAGCGCCGCACAGTTCCAGAATTGTTTCTCGTGTCCACGTTTCGGACATGATGCCGTCCTCCTTCGGGGTTAGGTCGAGCGGGCCGCAGCAGTGTGCCAAGTTCCCGCACAGCGCTTGACATCCCGCCTTCGATCTTATCATAATCACGCGGTCTTTTTGCGATCTGGAGCGTTTGATGAAGACTTTCATTGCAGTGGCGCTCGGAGGCGCCGCGGGATTCGGGTTGTATCTTTTCAGCTCCTCGACCGGAGGCTCCGGCTGAGTGCTCTGGTGCAACCCGGTCCTGGCCGTTCTTATCGGCGCAGGCGTGGGGTTTGCGTTTTCCTCCGTGTGAGGAACAGCTGCTGGACACACAGCAAATC
The DNA here is from genome assembly GCA_020216785.1 of Desulfomonile sp. Classification (GTDB taxonomy): domain Bacteria; phylum Desulfobacterota; class Desulfomonilia; order Desulfomonilales; family Desulfomonilaceae; genus JAIWNO01. Next base: position 6,267 of record JAIWNO010000010.1, on the reverse strand, counting down.
CTGGCCTTAAAGACTTTTGACCTGATTATGGCTGCTTATACCAACGACCATGCCCCGGTTTTTTGGGCACAACGAATCATGAAAGCCGTCGGCTTCGGTGAGCACTTCGTGGCTTCGCCTCGGAGATGGGTATTAAGAGCGCCACGTTGCACCATCCTGCAGAGGGGAGACTTCATCTCCCCTCCGCACCTCCCCATATGCACACCCGATAGCAGGTGCTTATGGCCACGACTTTCATGCGAATGCGTCATCAAATCGGTAACACGGCCCTGGTAGGGGCGCACCCGCGGGTGCGCCCCGAAAGCCGGGCCGACACGCAGGTCGGCCCCTACCGAACGTCGGTGGAGTTACATCTTTGAAAGCGCATCAGTATGAGACGGATTTAATTCAGGAAGGGCCGCTCACCGGTTGGCGCTATACCAAGTATCCACCAAAGAGCTGACATGCCTCGTTGCGGTTTGCTGATCCAGGCCGTTCTGCATGAGACATCCGAGATAGTACCTGGCTGCGGCCTGCATTTCAGCTTCGCTTCGGGCATAGGTAATGCGCTGAAGATACTCGGAGCAGTCCTGGCGCTGCTGGGAAGGGGGCTGACCAGTGCCGTACGCTCCAACCGCTCCCTGCTGGTACGGCGGTTGATTCGGGTTCGGCTGAGCGCTTGGCGGCGGTGCGTAACGCGGCGCGGGAGCGACGGCGGCGGGTACGGCTTCTCGGGCGGCCCTGCCGTAGTAAGAGGCCCGGGGCGATTCGCTGCGCTCTGATCGGTAACGTTGATTCTCGCCGGGCTGCGGGGTCTTCGGAGGATTGGCGAATGTGGGAGCAGTGTTTCTCGTCTCGGTGCGGCGGCTCGTCTCCATCCTCGGCCGTTGTGTTTCGGACGGCGTCGCGGACCGTATAAGATTGCCCCGGGAATCGAATTCGGGCGCATCAGGTACGAGGTACGGAAAATCCTGGCAGAGGGCCGAAGAGACCATTATCATCGCCAGGATGACCACCCCGCCCGCCAGGCCGCGACCAATCGCAGTACACAACATAAAGAAAATACCTCCATACCTCGGTCAGGGACTATAACACATTCCCCGGCCGAACTCCACGCCAAAGCCGGGTAGTGTGTAACGATTCAATTACGCTGGGAAAGACATCATAATCCATAGCGCTACCGTGCCCGGGTCTTTATTTCACCGGCCCTTGGCCGCGGCGCCGGAGGGCCTGGTTATGGAAAACCAGCAGCGCCAGGGAGCCCGGTCCCTGATTGAATATATAGTCGTGGGGGCCGGTGAGCACCATGTACCGGTGCGCGATGCCCTCATCCGTAAGGATACGGTGGAGGCTCGCCACAGACGGGGCCATGTGATCGCGGTCGCTCGTGACGAGTTGGATGGGCATGCCTTTGAGCTTGTCACGATTCCTGTGCACCAGTTCCTTGTAGACCTTTATCCACGGCCCGAACGCGCCCTGCACAGACCCGATGCTCGCGAAAACCTCCGGGTACTTGAATCCGTAATACATGGATCGTGCGCCTCCCATCGAGACGCCGTCCACTCCGATTTTCCCCGCCGCGACACGATATCGCCGCTTGAGCGCCGGCACAAGCTCCTTGATAACGAAGGCCTCATAGTCCGGGAATTCGAGGACCTCTCCCGGTTTGAGGATCGGCGAGTACGGGCACGCAAGAATAATCCCTTCATAAGGGCAGCCCTGCAGCCGCGCGTTGAAGTCCTCAAGCTGCCGCTCCGTTACAAGGCCCCGGAAATCCGGCGTGGTAAGTCGGCCGTTGGCAAGCGCCACCACGGCCTCGTCCGCCTTGTAGTAGTCTATCCAGGCGAGTGAGCCCTGCTGGGGCGGCTTCATACATTCACCCATTCCACCAAACGCGATTACCAGCGGATACTTCCTGTCAGGGCTTGTCCGGTAATCTACAGGGAGAGCGACCGCAACAACGGCTTTCGGGTAGTGACGAGAAGGAATGAATAGATATTCCGCGGGGATGCGATATCCCGAGAGCTTTTCCGTTGACTCCACCTCGGATCGATCCGATCCGCGGCTCGCCGCCCCATCTTGGGCGAGTGCCTGCCCCTGGAGGTTTGTGGGAGCGGGATTATCGACGCGGGACGTGCACGAGACGGGGCCACAGGCGAAGAGTATGGCAAGAAGAGCGGCAATGAGCAATTGTGCGGTTTTGGTTTCCTGTTTCATGAAATAGACTATGCCTTCTGCTCCGTTTTCAACAACGCGGCTGGATGGAGAATGCCTTCGAGGGCCCCGATGAGGCGACCGATAGCAGCCGGTTGATTCATCACCGGGAAAGCAGCCGCAGGTTGCAGTCCTTGTCCACCGGCTGTCCCCTTAAGATGTGTGACCGCATTTAAGAAACGAAGCAGGCGGCAGCAAGATTTGCAGGCCCGGCAACCCATTGGGACAGATTTGGCGGGATGGGCAGGATGCCTGTCCCGCCGACACATCGGCCGCTCACCACAGGCCTGGCAGCGGACCCTGCTGCTCGTCGTCCGGATCGAGGAGGTCGGCTTCTCCGACGACCGCCTCATTTGTCTCCGATTCAACGGCTGACGCCATCCTCCCGCCGGCCACGTCCTTGTTCAACCCCAGACGCTGGAAGTTGTGCTTGAACTGCGTCGCGAACCACAACATCGCCTGATGTCCGTTCGGATATCGGTACGCACAGTATCCGTGGCCGCAGCTATTGAAAACGTTCACGGTCACGCGGAAGCCCGAGCTTAACATGTGCTGCACGAGATGATACAGCCGCCCGCCGTTGCTGTACGTATTGCAGCCGTCGCGGGTGTTGGTGTTGATATTGTATGCGATGCCGCCGGCTTTCTTGATCCTGGCCACATTCTGCGCAAAGACATTCGGAGTTTCCGGATAGCTGCCGAGGTCGGTTTGCTGCCCGCCGCAATATGCGAACACTTCCGGCCGCCGCGCGGAGATCATGATTGCCTGGGCAGCGCCCGCGCATGCGCCGTCAATACCGCGAAACCGGCGATCCGGGACGGTGCGGTAGTGCGCGTCGATGAACGGGATCACCTCGTCGATGAGGTAGCGCTCGTACTGTGCCGTGTTCCCGCCGCCGGGGTTCCACAGGGCAACCGCAATGAGGTCGTAGTACGGGTCTTCGGCGAGCCAGCGGTTGAACATTCTCAGCTCTTCGTCGGAGATGTTTTCCTGGAAGTGCTCCTTGCCGAGACGCCCTGACTGAAGATTATCCATCGTGAGAGGGGTCTTGCACCAGACCGACCAGTATGTCGCGCCGCCAAGCTCAGGACCGTTGTCCCAGCCCGACTTCCCGCCCAGCAGGTAGACCACGCCGTAACGGCGATTGGTGTTCTTCTCGTAATCCTCGGGCAGGATCACATGAACCGGGAACGGCCCCGGCACCTCTTTGTTGCCTTTAGCTTTGGCGCTCTTGTATACGTCCGAGTGGACCCGCACAACTTCGATATAGTGCTTGGTGCGGAGAAACTTGGTACGGGCCTCAATTTCGGACCACGGCTCTTCTTTGGGAGCGGCCCATGCCGAACCAACGGCAAGGACCGCCAGCACAACCGGTATGAGCAATTTCGAACCGTTTTTCATGCTATCCTCCGCGGGGTCCGGCACGGACTATCGCACGGTGATGGTGTGAACATACACCGGAAAACCCTGCTGGTCCACCGTGTCGGCGGACTTCGGGTCCATCTGGACAACGTTGCTCTTAACGTTGACGCCCCGAAGCGCGCATCGCACATACAGAGGATATGTTCCGGGCGATCCTGCCTGGATTTGCACCTCCATGTCGTAGGGTTTCTTTTCGCCCCAAAGCTCGATCCACCGCTCGGCCATCGGGACCTTGGTCTTTATGCGGTCGGAGGTCACCGCCAGCACGGTGCTGCCCCGCGGGTAGATGCGGCCCGGCTTTGCCGCGACGAGCTTGAGCCCGTTCGGATCGGGCGCGGAAACGGTGATTCCTCCGTAGTCCGATTCCGCGCCTGCGTTTTCAGCCACGATCTTTACGGTGAAGTTCTTGCCCGCAGGAACAGTCTGCGGAGCTTGCACCGTGACAATCCTGGGCATGGATTCCCGCGGTTGAGCCACTTCGAAGAGGTTCGCGCACCAGTCGGCCCCGTCGATCTTGACCTGGGCCACGTACCTGCCTTGCTTCACGGTTCCTGCACTGTTTCTGCCGAAGTCCCGTGGATAGACCACCAGAAGCTCCTTACCCCCGCCAGGCAGCCGGCCTTGGTACGCCAGCTCACCTTCGGGTCCGCGGGTAAGGATTTCCACGCGCCGGACGTTGTCGCCCTCATTGCGGAACCACAGCTTGATGCCGGTTTTCGCTTGATCGGCAAAAGTCGGAATATGGGTCACAAGTTCGGGAAATGACTTGTACACCGTACCGGACAGGTGGTTCACGACGAGATCCGGTTCGGTCGATTGCTGAGCGGCCGCCGTATGAGCGGGAGGATACGGGTCCGGCCGCTCCTGGTCAGGCAGAGGCACACGCGGGGCCGTGCGGAGAGGCTCGTTCTTTTTTCCTCTCGATCCGAGGCTTTCCACCGCATCAACCGTACTGTTCGCCGCAAGCCGGGGCTGCTCCGGGCTTGTTTCCGGTGCCGAGCCTGAGTCGGTCCCAGCGTCCGCAACTGTGCCCGCAGAGGATTTCATACTGGGGAGAACCGCTTCAACAATGAGGATTCGCTTTTCCTCCCCGCGCTGGTTCCTGAACTGCGCCATAAGGCGGCTCATCCCCTGCCGCGTCTTCAGATTCATCTTGTGCACGCTGCTTCTGCGGGTGGCGTGGTACAGCCAGACCTTGTCGTTGTCTTCGGGAATCATGAGCACGACGTGGTAATGCATGAGCTTGTACCCGGGCCTTCGTGTGGGCTTGCTGATGGTGCCCAGATAGACCCGACCCGGTTTCATGCGCTCAAGAACTTGCTGCCACGCGCTCCCGTCGTCGAAGTCGAAGCCGCGCAGGGTCATTCCGTCAGCGTTGTCGAGCGGGTAATCCTTGCCATCGGGCATGATCACCTTGCGATGCGCCCCTTCGGTGATGTTCAGCACAAGGTCCAGGCCGAAATCCCAGTCCTGCCCGAGCCGCGCACCCGGGCCGCTGTTGCCTTGGCGGTCACGGACAGCTTCGGCCAGCGTAAAGTTCCTGCCGAAGAGGAACCGGGAAACCGAGAGCACCAGGCCGCTGCAATTGAGCCCCGGCGTGGGTAAAATCACGTCCGGCCGGGAGAACGTGGTGAAATTCCCCTTTTCATCAAGCGTGCCGTCGTCACGGTAGGGAATGCCGAGATGCGTGTCCGCTATTGCAGCCGGGTCGGTCTTGTGGACGATGTCGCGCGCCCACAGAACTTCCGGGGCGTACAGCGAATCGGCCGCAGCAGACTGCACCACGCAAACGAGTCCCCAGAGCGCGAGAACAAACGCAATCTTCACACAGATTATGGTTTTTTTCACCAAGCCCCTCTGACCATGAAGGATTTGTGCACTATATTATCAATTGTTCCCGCCTCATGCAAGTGCGGCGCTCCGCGAGCGGGGCGCGGTCGCGATACCCGCCGCTACTTGACTTGGCTCACAGCGAACTCCACGAATTCGGACACGCACCTGACGGACGATTTCCCGTTCCAGTACAAATGAAAGGGAACCATGATCGGATAAGGACTTTGGCGTGTGATACCAACGTCCGGTTTCAGGGCCAAGGAGCCTGCCTCAAGCCGTATCGGTACGACGCGGACGCCGGTGTATTCCACTGATTTGAACCAATTTGAGCAGGCGGGTATGTATCCGATAGCGCCGGGGCTCTTGCGGCAGACTTCCGCAGTGGTGTGGTAAGTGGGCATCACGTCGCTTCCTTTGGCAAAAGGGGCGCCTTTCATCACCACCTGCTGGAAGGCGACACCGATTCCGATCTTGGGAACTTCCCGCGTGGTCACTCTGATGGGTCCGCTATTCCCTCCTACTTCGCTCCAATCCTTTACTTCTCCGGTAAATATCCGCCGAAGCTGCTCCATAGTGAGGTCCGCAACCGTATTACCCATGTTGACGATCACCGCCAGGGCGATCAAGCCAAGCGACTTGGAGACCGGGTCAATCCCTTTTCCGGTGGCCTCGGCGATCTCCGCGTCGGTAATCTTGCGGCTCGCCATGACCACATCCACCTCGCCTTTTATCAGCCGGGCAAAGCCTTCAGCCGTCGTGCCGGGGAGCAACGCAACTCTGCAATCAGGATGAGATTTTTCATATTTCTTCGCGTACGGT
>JAIWNO010000009.1 GCA_020216785.1 Desulfomonile sp. | reverse complement strand
TACCATGCGTCATCAAATCACTAACACGGTCGTTGTAAGGCGCACCCGCGTGTGCGCCCTGAAAGCCGGGCCGACACGTGGGTCGGCCCCTACCGAACGTCGTTGAAGTTACCTCCTTGAGAGCGCATCGGTCTGAGATTCTCTCCTCCGCTCAAACGCGGTCATCCACACGGCCAGAGCGAGCAACACGCAGAAGAACTGGTACCATACCGGCTGATAGTAAATCCCGAAGAAGCGGCCGTAGATCGAGGCAACCAGCGCTGTGAACAAAGCGGTGGATACCGCCATGATCAGCCTGTCGGGCGACCCGCGGCATCTCCAGAACTGCACGGCTGCAAGCGTAACCAGCGTATAGTACACCAGAGCACCCAGTAAACCTCGTTCCGCAAGCATCCGGAGATACTCGTTATGGACTACGTGCACCCACGATTCGCGCAGCTTGTATGGAAGGTACTTCTCCACATTAAACATGTAGTTGCCCGCGCCGACACCAAGCAGCCAGTTGTCGCGGGCCATCCGAGCGGCGGTGGCCATAAGGGGCACACGGACTTCGCCGTACTCGCCGACCTGAAACCGGTAGATCAAAGCCGGACTGATCACCGAAACAAAAAGAATGACGCCGACCGCGGCTTTGAGGATCTGCACACCGCTGATCCATCGACGCACGTAGCCCATAAAAAGAACGAGCATTACCCCAACGGCAGCCGCAGCGCCGGCAGCTCTGAACTTGGTGGCGAGAATCCCCGGCACGATACATGCGATCGCGGCAAAGGTGAGCGCTCGGTAGCTCCGCTTTGTGGCGATATAGAAGTAAGCCACCGCAATGTTGAGAGCGTACGACATCATCTGGCATGCTGCATCAGCGCCTCCTGAGAAACCTGCTGACCTGAACCCCTCAGGTCCTCTGATCCCGTGAAACTCTCCCTTGAGTGTGTAATTCAGGCCGGTCGCGTACTGAGCGATCATGTAGGCGCCTTCCCCTACTGCTCCAGCCACCAGACCGGCCACAACGATACGAAAATCGCTCTCTCCTCTGATGTTGTTGATGAGAAAGAAATACAGCATCACGCCTTTGAGGAGAAAGAACGTTTCATACACGCTGTACTCGAAGTGGGCGGCGGTGAAAGCGCTTGACACAAGGCCCAGCAACACCCAGCCCAAGAGCAGCGTGCCGATAGGATGACCAAACGTGAGACGACCGCGCTCCTTGCGCGTTGCCGCGTCGAGGAGCCACGCTGCGTACAGCAGGAAAAGCACAACGTCCACCGCATCGACCCTGATGCCGGCGGCGAACGGGGGGCTCTCGAACTGTCGGGTGAACGGCCTGTACAACAGGTGGTAATCCACCTGCATCGGGATGACAAAGACTACTGCAAACAGAAGGAATGACCTTAGGTGTCGGTGGAAGAGAGCGGCAACAAAGAAGAATACCACCGCCAGGTGCACGGCGATAGCAAGCCTCGGACCGTACGCGAACATGTCCGCGTACAAAAAACCCAATACGGGCGCGGCAATAAGGCACGCGATGAACGGCCCCAACATACGATTACTTGCGGTTGCCTCACTCATAGTTCCGACGTGCCCCGATTTGGTCCGCGCGCCGCGGTATCAGAAAATCCGGCTGGAATCAAAATCTTTTGTCAAAAAACGCTATCGAGCACCTGATCGAGCACCGATCGACGGAGCGTTGAATCCAATTCTGTTTCTTTACGACGATATCTGTACAAGGTCACCGGTCCGACTCAGGAACCCCTCCTGAACAAGCTGAGAAATCATGGCCTTCACTCTCGCCGGACTCTTGCCGACCGCCGCCACCAACGCGTCCTCAGAGAGAGAGTGGTTTTCAATCAGGCCTCGAAGAATCAATCCCCGAATCTGCCGATCTGACCCCAAAAACGACGACTGGCGATGGTAATGCGCGCTCCTGCGGTTCGGGTTGCCTTCCGCTGTCTTGAGCATGGCTCCGTGGTCCATCAGCGCATAGTACCATATCCGGACCCGCGACCGGTCGAGGGTTTGCTCGACCAGAGGGAAGATCTGCCGATCCGCGACTCGATTCTCCCCCCGAAAGAAAAAATAAATGAATACCCTCCGAATGTTGGTCTCCACGAAGACCGATGGCTTGTGAAACGCGAATGCAACCAGCGCGCCGGCGGTGGCCCCCCCGATGCCCGGCAAGGTTTTCAGCGTCTCAACCGAATCGGGCAGATTGCCGCCAAACTCCGCAACCACCCGCTGTGCGGTTTGATGAAGCGCCATTGCCCGACGATTATATCCCAGCCCTTGCCATGCTGCCAGCACGTCCCTCAGCGATGCGGCAGCGAGCGTCTCAAACCTTGGAAAGCGCTCCACAAATGCGTCGTACTTTTGAAGGACGCGTTCGACCTGCGTCTGTTGAAGCATGATCTCGGACACGAGAATCCGATACGGGTCGTTCGTCCGCCGCCACGGCAAATCACGCGCGTTCTCGCGAAAATGTCTGTACACGGCATTGCGGAACGCCTTCACCTCTGAGGGCGACAGTCTCCGATAGTCCCGCTCGATGGTCATGGTCGCCCTGAAACGAGCTTCCCAGCAAGCTCCTCAGCTTGAGCGATAAGGTCGGACCTCTTTGACACCGAACCTTCAGCTCGAGGACCGTTCATTCGAATGAGGTAATTACTGTCGAAACCGTACCTTTTCAACCACATTTCGTAGCGCGGGTGCACGTCCGCGTACAGGTTGAGGCTGGTCTGGCCTTGAGAAAAGACGAATACGGACGCGCGTCCCGACCGCAAGCGGCTCGTAAAATCAGCATTGAGGTACGAATAGGTGCGGTCGAAAAACAACTTGAACTGGCCCGATACTTCACCGAAGTAGTTCGGCGAAGCGAAGACCACAGCGTCGGCTTCCCTTACCGCTTCGAGCACCGCGGTGAGATCATCCTCGATGACGCAATGGTCAAGCTTCTTCTTGCACGTTTCGCACGCCCTGCACCCCTCATAGCTCAGCCGGCTCAAAACGAATTCGCCGGTCTCCGCGCCAAACTCTTTGGCTTTTTCGAGGATCTTGCGGGCGAGCGTGGTGCTGTTACTTTTTTGTCGAGGGCTGCCCAATACAGCCACGATCTTCATGGGCTCACCTCCAGGCGAACGAACGAGCCATTGGGAGATTTCAATCAAATGCCGCGTCCGTCCAGTCTCTTTCTCTCAGAAGAGAGCGCTTCCAGGAATCGATCCGCGGATACACATGCGGCAGGAGCCTAAGAAAGAAATATGGCCTGAATATCGGGATGCCGAGCATGTCGCCGAACATGACCAATATCAGCAGCCGCTCCAGCGCCACCTTCTCCTGCAAGGCCACCATCGTGGGCTCATGCAGCACCATCCCGTGCATAAATTCCCGGACGGCTTTCAGGATCCGGACGGCTGTGCCGTGATTTTCCGCTTGTTCCGCTGCTTCTCCATGTGTGTCTTGATTCATGATGTCGGCACTTGTTCAGGTTCGCGGAAGACTTTAGCATTAGTATTCGATGCCTTCCCGCGCGGCCACCCCTTTTTCGAAGTGGTGCTTCACGTTTTTCATCTCGATGACGTAGTCCGCAGCATCAAGCACCTCCGGGCTCGCGTATCGACCGGTAAAGAGGAGCCCGACCCGCTCCGGCTTTATCTTCGCCAATTCCACCACATCTGCAGGCTCAATCAGGCCCATGTATACCGCGATATTGATTTCGTCCAGAATGACCAGATTGTACTCGCCCTGAAGCACGGCAGCGCGGGCTTCCTGGAAGGCTTGCTTTGCGAGAGCTTCGTCTTCGGGGTTGCGGCCGCCTCTCCGAATAAAGCCCTTTCTACCTGCCGGCTTGATAATAAACCGCGAGCCGAGGCCCATGACGGCGAAATGCTCTCCGGAACTGTCAGGAGCTTTGAGAAACTGGAACATCATCACCTTGGCCCCTCGGCCGACCGCCTGCAAAGCCAGTCCAAGAGCCGCCGTGGTTTTGCCTTTCCCGTCGCCGGTGATGACGCCGATTTCTCCTGTTCCGGCCATGATATCCTCGTTTCGATGCGATAAAGCGTGATCATAGAGCCCAGCGGAGAGAGTGTCAACAACCCGCCGGACGTCCGGAACAGTAGGGAGATGAACATAATCCAAGAATAGCCGGTTGATGCTCCGTGATGTCTCAACAAGAGAATAAGCGGTATGAGCAACAGATATCGCACGGGCGCGGAGATCAACATCCCAGAGTTAAATACGACTTGCGGCCATCCCGCGGGCTTGTTTGGGTTTTTTCGAGTTCTTATAGCAGTCTCCAAAAATAATTTCCGATTGATTTCTCCAGGGTGTCGGGAGGACCCGTTCACTTCGAGCGACGGAAGACCGTCGAATCTTCGTTCACGGGACCTCCCGACACCCACCAAAAGACCTGCGATTCGGTCAGAACTTTTGGCAACCGGTATAAACGCGGACGGGCACATCCCCGATAAGGGTCACGGAAGTCGAATTCATCTCGTGCTTGAGCCCCGAGCGCTCCCTGCATTGCCATAACACCTTTGGTAATCGCTCCGGTCTCACGTCTGCCTGCCTTTGTTCCTTCGTGCGGCGATCAGCCTTGTGTATAACACAACATATTGGTCAATGATGGCGCGCCAATCGCGGTTCTGTTCCACCCAGGATCGGGCGCGGCGTCCAAGCTCGGTCCGCAACTGCGGGTCGGCCAGCAATCGTCGACACTGCGTCTGCAGGTCTGCCACGTCTTCAGCCCTAAATAACACCCCGGTGACGCCGTCGCCGATAAGTTCCCGATGCCCGCCGATGTCGCTTGCTACGAGCGATTTGCTCATCGCCATGATTTCGAGCGGCTTCAGCGGTGTTACAAGACCGGTTTCCCGGGTGTCACGCCGCGGCAGGACGAGGAGATCGCAAAGCCGATAGTAATCTTGTGTCTCCCTATGCGACACGCGACCCACGAAGAGCACCCTGTCGGCAATCTCAAGCCGAGCCGTCATTTCCTTCAGGGTCGGCATCAACTCGCCGTCCCCCACGAGCAAGAGCCGGACCGTCGGCAGGTCATCCACCAGCCCCGCGATCGCTTCCACCAGGAGATCCAGCCCCTCGTACATGAAAAAGGAGCCAATGTATCCAACCGTCAAAGCGGCGTCCAACCCGAGCCTCGATCGCAAGTCCGCAGGCGCTTCTCCGGGCGCGAACGAGCGAACATCGACCCCGTTAGGGGCGACCATGATTTTGGCCGGACTTACCCCGCGCGCACGAACTTCCTCAGCGAGTGCCCGCGAAATCACGCAGCACGCGTCCGCGTGTCTCAGCGCAAGATTTTCCAGGCTGCGCACCGCCCGGTATCGGATTGACCGCTCGCTGAAGCCCCTTCTACCTACGTGCTGGTCTTCCCAGATCCCCCGCATCTCGTAGACGGTAGGGATGTCCGTGACACGCCCAACGAGATTGCCCACGATGCCGCATGTGAACGGCGAGTGCGCATGAATCACCGCAGGCCGATACTTGCGGGCTACAGCCAGGGCCGTAGTGAATAGAGAAATATTCTGCGCCACCCGCAAAGCCGACCTTATGGAACTTGGGTCGTACACCTCCTTGGTTGGAGCCAACGCACGGCCGCACGTGCGGAAATAGCGCACGCCATCGATAACCTCGCTCTTTTCATCGTCAAGAGGTCCCAACGGCGCCTGAGACGGCGAAGTCACCACAAGCGGCTCAAGCCCCTTCTCACGCTGAGCCGCAACGATCTCACGGCTCCGAACCGCATAACCGTGTGTTCCCGGTACCGACCGATGGAGGAGATGCAGCACACGCATTCGGTATTCCTCGTTCCTCAGGCCCCAGCCCAGGAAGCAAACTCCGTGGAATGCAGCCGTTCGACAAGCTCGCTCGGCAAGCCGGCTTGATCTAACCCCCCTGACAGCTCAAGCACTAAACCTTTGGGCTTTATGGCACACAGAAAAGTCGCGGGCAGGCGCCGCGTCACTTCCTGCCTTAGCGTACAGCAAGGCTGCTTGAATCCATAAGATGCCGAGTACCAACCCGCGGGCGGATCGCATCTTCCCCGCAAGATTTTAGTCTTCGCAGGCTCAGGCCCGAGGAGGAGCAACTCCAACTCACCCGCATCGGTCGCAGCATGAAAGCGCGGACCGGGGCCTGGACTCACGCGGCACGCCGGGTGCCACTGAGTGGACCAGGTGAGCATTCGGCTGCCCTTGCCTTCCAACCGGTCGAAGACCAGCACTCCTTGCTCCGCAAAGTGGAGCACATACCGATAGTGGATCGCCTCGCGCCACTTAACGAAGCCATGGAGCATTACCCATCCGTCGCCGTAGCGAGGCGGCCCTCCGCTGACGTTGAGGTCTCGCTCCCATAGGAAGGTCTCCAGAGGTTGGGACTGGCTGAGTCCGTCCAGGCTTATGGTGTTGTGTGCTGCAGTGGAACGAAAATACTCCCGCCATTGAACGAGACCGTTGTACACAAAGGTCCCTGGGTCCACAATAACCGGAACGCTGTTGAACGAGAGAATTATGGCAAGGGCGTCGGCATGGCCGTGTGGGTATCGGGGGGCCATGCCCAGCGGCCCGGTATCGAAAACAACGTGGAAGATAACATCGCTGCTCACCTGGTACCCGCCGTGGGGAAATAGCATGACAGATATTGCGCCCCTCTTAGGCTCCGCGATCCTGCTCGCTCCAAGCGCCTGAAATGCCTCGCGGCCCGACGGCCCAAGCATGAGGAACGCCTCGGCAGGAAACGCGGGGATTTGGCCAGGGTTGATTCGAGCACCGCACAGTACTGTGCCGGCAGCGACAAGGCCGGAGAAATCCCAGTAATTTCCCAATCCCCACCCGATGGCATGGCCGCTGTCAGCGTCTCCAATTGCAGGGACTTCTCGAAGGTCCGCGGAGACCGCATCCACAAATCGCAGCCCCGCGGCTACGCTCTCGGAAACGGCTTGCGGTATGGCTGTCCCTGACGACTTTGCGAAGTACAGCAGGGGAAGAAGAAATTCCGCAACGAAACGAAAGTACCCCGTAGTCTGCTCCGCGTAGACCCCGTCAGGAAGGATGAGGAGGGGCGCAACTTGCTTAAGTATCTGAATTCCGCGGCGCACCCGGCGGAAGGCCCCTGTAAAACACGGGTACAGAATCCCCGCTGTAGCGATTGATGCGGCCTCGCCGAGGAGATGATTGCTGAGGGCATGGTGCACCGTCAGCTCGCTCTCCACATGAGCGCAGTGCAGGCTGAGGCATGAGATAAAACGCCTCATGAATTCCTCGTCCCACGCGGCCGAATCCATGCAGAGTATGTGGCATCTCATCCATGAGAGAAGCCGCAGAGCTACTTCCAGATTACTGCTCCATTGAACCCCTTGAGGATACCGAACCGCCGCGATCCAGCTGTCGATTTGCTCTCGTGCCGCTCGGGGGTATCGCTCGTCTCCGGTGAGCCGCCACGCGGCGCCTAATAAGAGCAGGTACTGAAAACGGTTAAGCTCCCAGCACCACTTCACGTCCCGCTCGGGATCGGACGGATCGTGCAAGAAATCCAATCTCGCGTAATGTGCACGGGGCCATTCCAGCCCGGGCTCTTTGCCCGAAAAACGATTCGACCAAGGGATCGGCCGACCGAATTCCATCTGTGTCCACCCGAAGAGAACAATTCGTCCGGCAGCAACTGAGTCGGCCCGCTCGATAATGGTGTCTGTCTCACGCGGATAGAGCGATGCAAAAGCCTTCCAGAATCCGGGATCCTGCCACCACCCGGCTGGAAGCTGCGCAGCGAGCGCTTTGTTGACCGATGTGTGAATCGGGTCTTCCCCTGTGGGGGTCAACCATTCTTCCCTCCGCTCCCAGAGACGCTCGACGGAATAGCTTTCAGGATCACGCGCAAACGCACGCTCCTCTTTTCGGTGGCGCAATTGACGACTCAGACGCACGAAGGGCTCGGAAGGCCTCGCTGTCGCGACGCGCTTGAGATAGTACGAAATCCTGTTCAACCGCATGGGAAGCTTTGCATCCCGTCAACTCACGAGCTGTTTGACGACCTCAAGGTATTTCTTATACTGATTTTTCCAGGTGAAGTCTTTCGACCGCTCCAGAGCGTTGGCCACAAGCCGCTCCCGCTCTTCCGGCGAATGGTAGAGTTCCAGGATCTTGTCGGCCAAAGCTTCGGGGTCTTCAGGAGGAACAAAAGCAATTGCGTCCCCGCCGTACAGGTCTTCGAGCACGGTCAGCCTCGAAGACACCACGCAGAGACCCACGTTCACCATTTCGGGAATCTTGAGCGAGAGAGCAATGTCCATGTGAATGTCTCGTCTGGCGGGATATACCCCCAAGTCGGCCTGCCGCATGATCTCGGGCATTTCCTCCAACGGTGCGGGGTCGCTCAATTCGATAAGCTCTCGCACGCCAAGGTCGTCCGCGAGCTCAAGGCTTTCGCGCAGCCCTTCTCCTTCACCTCGGATTTTAGGAAGGACCCGTAGACGCACGCCGGGTATACGCGGTCGAAGGATAGCCAGGGCCCTGACGAGGATATCCAGTCCGTAGCGCTTGGCGATAGTTCCCACATAAAGCAGTGTGAACCCTGATCGATGCTCCGGCTGCGAGCCCTCCCTCCTGCAAAAGATCGACGAGGGGGCATTCATGATCACGGTGACCTTTTCCGGGGGGACGCTCCTGCCCACGAGGATGTCCCGGAATACCGGCGTAGCAGTCATCACGTGGCTGCTGAATCGAATGGAGATCTTCTCCGACAATCGGTTCAGAACAACCACCGGGTGGGAATTCGTGACCCCAAGTTTCGACATCGCGACTTCCGGTGCAGGGTCGTGCACATTGAGGATCACGGGAACACCGCGCAGCCTCGGCAAGATAGCGCAGAAAACCAGGAAGTCAGGCATGTTGTGGACATGCATCAGGTCGTAACCGTACCGGATGTCCAGCGCAGTCGCGTAGATGAACATGAGAAAAGCGGTCAATACCCACTCAAAGGCCTGGCTCAGCCCCTCGCGGCGTACCCGCCTCCGAGGAATGTGATACACGTGAATTCCCGGAGGATGAAGCACCGTCCGCTCATCTTCGGGACGGAGAGCGATGACGTCTACCAGGAAACCGTCCCGAACGAGGTATTCCGCGTACCGCCTTACTCGGGTGTCCCGCTCGTAGATGCTGTGGGTGATCATGCACACACGCCGCGGCTTGGCGAAGTGTGTTGTCGCGCTGAAGACCGCCACTCGGTGGTCCTTTCGGAAGAAATCCGCGCACGCCCTTGGGTCCGCCGGCAGGCGCGGGTTAACTGCCGGGACAAGGCCCCGCCCTCCCGCCGATTCGATCGCTGAAACCGTCAGAGCAGACGATACAGAAATTGGGGAATGTGGAAAACCCGTTTATTAAGGACCATTCCGAGAACGTTCCCGCCGCAGGATTTCAGTTTATCCAGCCCACGGTTGACCACCTCAGCACGCGTCCGGTTAGACTCAATGACGTAGACCACGCCGTCGGCTGCGGGGGCGAGGACACACCCGTCCATGAAAGGGACTGCAGGGGCGCTGTCGATCAGTACAAAGCGGAACCGCTCCCGGAGCTTGCACAGAACGTCTTTTATGCTGCGTTGCACGGCGTAGAGTCCGGAATCCATCGGCAGCAGCATTGTCTGATCGTGGACCTTGTCGCAGGCGAGAATACAAAAGCCCGGACCGTCCAGGCAAACAACGGCCTCCTCCAGCTCCACCCGCTCCTCGATAGCTGAGTGAAGCCCGTATTCCAAATGAAGGCCGAACATCTCGCGGAAAGAAGGCTGCCGGAAATTGGCCTCCACCACCACTACCTGGTTTTTGCCGACGACCGTGGCAAGAAAAGCTGCATACCCGAGCGCCACCGTGGTAACCCCTTCGCCGAATTGCGAAGATATGAACTGGACGACCCGTGAGTCCTGAGAGTCGATCTTGGACATAACGGACTGATGGAGCGAATGAAACTCCTGCCGCTGGGCAACGGCAAGT
>JAIWNO010000002.1 GCA_020216785.1 Desulfomonile sp. | reverse complement strand
CCTGCCCGAGTGCTTTGACAACCAAGGCAAAATGCGGGCCACGCCGCCCTCGGACGCGTGCCGGTGGCGGTCGTACGTGGGCAAGGAGTTGTGGGCGTACATGCCGAGCAACATACTCTCACAGCTCAAGGACATCGGTGCCCAGTCCTACGGCACAACGGGAGGCACGTGTATGCACCGGTTCACGATTGACCTTTCGCCGCAGGTGTATCCGGTGTACCGGACGGGCCTCGGGTGGCGGATGGTGCTTGTGGGCGGTCAGCGAGGGGGCGGCGACATCTACTTTGCCATCGACGTCACTGACCCGGACAATCCCGAACTGCTGTGGGAGTATTCGGTCCTGAAGAACCTCAAAGAGTACAACGGCACGACCATAACCACCATTCCCGACTACACCGCCTATTACGAGAAGCTCAAGGCCCTTCCCACGACGTGGTCGGTGCCGTACGTGGGCCGTATCAGGGTCCCTCACGGCATTGCGTTTGGCGGGACCGAGTGCACCGACAGTGGCGGTTGCAAGAAGCATGTCATGTTCGCGGGCGGCGGTTTTCGCGTATTCGACGAAAGCGTCACTGTGGATGGCCATACTATAGACTTGAAACCGTTGAGGAATCCCCATATAATAGGAATTGACGTCAACACGGGTGAAAACCTTCTTGCAGACCTCTGGCCCACGTTCCGGAAGGAGGGGTACCAGACGGACAAGTTCCCGGAAATCAAACGAGTGTATGACAAGACCCGGAAGGCGGAGTATTACATCCCGTATGCCGGCGGCGACATCTTGCTCCTCGACGAGTACAACCCCGCTGCGACAAGCACGAGCTACGCCGGTTCCGACGGTTTTGTGGACCGGATCTACCTCGGGGACCTGACGGGCTATTTCTATGGGTACAAGTTCAATTTCGATACCGAAGACACGCAGAAAGGCGTGCTGATTGACGTGTGGTCCACGCGGTCCATAAGCGGGTGCGTCCGTAATGCGTATCGCTGGGACCGGCAGCCCATCACCACGCGGCCGCAGGCATCGGACGATCCGACGTACCGCGACCGGTACCTGCGGGTCGTTGTGGCGGCAGGCAAGTACGATGACGTGCCCGGCAACGACGACGACAAGATAGATTCTGCTCGGACGTCATTGTATAGCCTGATTGATGAGAAGGCCCAGACCGACTATTCTCTCATAAACGGCGGACCGCGCATCGGCGGCGGGTCGGGGTACAAGGCTGCTCTGCGCTTCCGATGCGGCGATCACACTGCGGCGTACGGCAAATACAGGCCTTGTTACAGCCGAGACATCTCCCAGTGCAAGCTCGATTGCTCCGCGTGCGCGGACGCGGACCTTCCGACCTGCTGCGGAGGGAGCAAGGCCAACTGCGAGTTGCTATGCGGCAACGCCTCCACCACCGGCTGTGAGCCGCCGGCCAAGTGCTGCTCCTACAATTGCACGGGAGTGGACGCGGTCTGCTCCGGGTGCGCAACATGGGTTGTCGAAAGCACGAGCCTCCCGGACTGCGGCGAGAGTTCCTGCTGCGACAAGAGGGACACATCCACCTGTACGACCCCGCCCTGCTGGGCGTGCGTGTACGATCTGGCGTTGCCGTACGACTCAACGGTGGGCGACAAGGCCAATTACCCGGGGGAGCGCCTGGTGAGCAAGCCGCTCATCGCGTCCGAGACCCTGTTCGTAACCTCGTACGTGCCCGCGTACGATCCGTGCACCGCGATGGGCACAGGTTATCTGTACATTTTCGACTACGCGTGCCGGCCGTTTCCCAAGGACTGGAGTCCGCTCAATGATACGGCTTTTGTGCCGGACGAGATGAGAACATCCGACAACACGCTCTACGGTTTGCGGCTTTCGCTCGGCTCAGGACCGCCTTCGGACCCGGTCCTGGATTCCGCCGGGCACTATGTCTACGTTCAAATGGGGACCGCTGAAATCGTCCGAATCGGCGTTGACCTGACGCGTCCCGGCCCCTCCTCCGGAGAAGGCGGAGGCGGAGGCGGAGGTGGAGGAGGAACGTCCGTCTCACCCTCACCGAATTGGTTCCGCATCCGCGGCTGGAAGGAAGGACAGTAAAGCAACCACTTGATTCGGGAGAGAAAATCCCGTGGGCGGCAAAGAGGGGCGTGCATGCTCATCCGTATCATTGGCTTGATTGCCTGCCTGATGCTGGTCTCGACCGGTTTTGCGTTTGCACGGGAGACCCCGGCGGCTGAGGCTGAGGAGACACCTGATGTTCAGCCCCGGGAGACCCAGGAGGCACAGCCGGAGGATTTGCCTCCGGGCAAGGTCCGGATTGCTTTCGAGCCCGCGAGGCCGCAGAGCGGCGACCGGTTGAAGCTCCGGGTGGGACTTGGGGAGCGTACCTTCTGGGCGATAGTGCACTGGAAGCTCAACGGCGTGCCTGCCGGAGAGACCCGGTTGACCCGGGACGACAAGCAGGCCCAATTCCCGGGCAGACTTGCCGCCGGTGACGTGGTCGAAGCAACGGTGGTTCCGTTCTCGTCTTTCAGCGTAGAAGGAGAGCCGGCATCGGTCCGGGTTACGGTAACGAAGGCCCCGCCCGACTTGAAACTCGTGTCCCAGGAGATCTCTTCAGGTGTGTACCGGGCGGTAGTCAAAGCCCAGGACGCTGAAGGAGGCCCTATTTCGCTGGCGCTCAAGGAAGCGCCCCAGGGCATGACGATCAGCCGGGACGGGAAGATTACCTGGCGCTTCGCACCGAACACCTTCGGACGGTTCAACGTGGTGGTATCGGCGAAGGACAAATCCGGCTGCGAAACGGTCCTCTCATACAGCTTTGCCATGAGGAGACCCGGACAATGATTCGTTGGCGCTCGCTCCGTCAGCTGGGTCCCGGCCGAAATAGCCGCTCGAAACGGGGTTTTACGATCCTGGAAATCGTTGCAGTGCTGGCCGTTATGACTTTGGCGTTGGGTATCGGGTTGTATTCGATGGGAGACTGGCGCGCGCGCGGGAAGTACAGCGGCATTATCAACGGGGTGCGCAATGCCGTCCAGCTCACCCGCGCCAGGGCAATCGCCAGACAGAAGCCGGTAGTCCTCCAGTTCGCCCGGCCGGTCCCTCGCAGCCAGTGGACCCATTCCGAGAACTATCTCGTTATCGAGAGGAGGAGTGACGACACCCTGGCGGATGCGGACCCGACCGACAATAACAGGCCCTATTATTGGATCGAGTTTCGGTTCGTAGACGAAAGATTGACGGATGATTCGGCGGAATACTCTTTTCAAGTCGGGCCAACGGGAGCACTCAGAGCAATTGATTCGACTCTTTCGTACAATGACGCGGACGTCAATAGGCGAGGCCAGATCTGCTTCGACGGCCGCGGTTACGCGGTTGCCCCTCCCTGCGAATGGAAGCCGACGCTTAACGGCACCTGTTTCGCCGTGCCGCCGTCTTTCACCCCTGTGCCTCGGGAGTACATCGTTGAAATAGGCAGCAGGAAACTCAACCGGACGGTGGATGTCACGGTGAGCGCCCTTGGCCTGGTGGCGACGAGATTACCATAATGCAGGCGGCATGATGCGGCGCCAGGACCCGGGAACAGCACCCGGCCCCCTCGGGAGACAGTCACATGAGACGGATGATCAGCTCGCAGCGCGGATTCAGCCTTATCGAAACCATGATCGCCTTCGGCATTCTTGCTGTCGGAATGATGGCGGTGGGAAGCATGATCTCCACGTCCATGCACTTCGACAAACAGTCCATCGGAAAACGGGAAGCATACATCCTGGCGCTGGATAAGTTCGAGGAGCTCAAGGGCTATTACAGCGACCCTGCCGGTGTTCTTGCTGCGGACCCCGTCCCCATCGAGGAAGACGTGCAGCAATGGGTTGGCGGCGGCCAGTCTGAAGCCGCCAAGATGCGGCGAACAGGGTACCGGCGGAAATCCGAGTTCACCCGTGTGCGTTGCGAAACCGGCATGGGTGCAGGGATAAACGCGGTGGTGTACGAGGTGGGGATTACGGTGGGATGGGGCGACTCGGCGAGCTGCACCAAGTCAAATCCGTCCGCTTGTCCGAACAAGACCCGCTTCAGCAATTATATCTTCGCTCGCACAAGCAACCCGTGCCCTTGAGACGAGGTGAAGGCGGCATGAGAAGCTCAAAAGGTTTCACCATGGTGGAAATGGTGGTCGGCCTGTTGCTGTTGGGCATGATCATCGTGGTTGCCATGTCGTTCATGGTATTTCAGAGCCGGTACGGCCGCACCGCCACGGCCCAACGCTCCGCGCGGGAAGCGGTCGCCCTGGCGCTGAACATGATGGCGAGGGATATCCGCCAGGCCGGACACGGCCTTGGGGACGACCTTCCTGAAGGCACGTCGATTAACTCGTTCAACCTTGCTATACTTCCGGACTTGGCGGACGGCACGGATGAAGTGCAAACATACGACGACGGGACCACGCACCGATGTTATAATCGTCTTTTTGTTCAAAATGGGATGTACCTTTCCGAGGACCCAAACGTGTCGCCGAGCGTCTTCGACGCTAACGCAGCGCCGGGGGGGGCGCGGTACTACAAACCGGGCGGAGGCAGCTCAGGCCCGTTCCCATTCGCCGGAATGGGCATCGATCTGTCTACGTCGAGTGACCTTGTTAAGAACACTCTCAAGGATAACCAAATAGGCGGGTTAATCGGATTTCAAGTGGGTGCAGCGGCTAACCCAAGATCGACCGCGCTGCTTGCCTATAACACGTCCCCTCCGAACTACTCCCTGTCAGGGTCGCTCACAACCGCAAACACTTACTATGTTCCGGCGATAGTGTACTCGTACGCCGGGGCGCCGGACTACGCGCTGCTTCGGAACAACCAAGTGCTCGTGGGAGGGGGGACCGACATTCGAGTTACGGGAATGTGTATACGCGCGACTTTTTATGACTCGGCCTCCCCCACGAAGGAAATCCAGGTCCCGATTGCCGCTAAGAAGTTCCCGGAATGTGACATCACTCTCCTCAGGTACCTGATGATCACATTGCGCTACAAGATACGACAGAAAATTGACACTTCGGACCCGGAGAAGCCGTGGAGCATGGCCCCGGAGATGAAACGGACCGTGATGGCGGCGCCAAGGTCTATCGTAATGGAAACCGCCTTGACGCAGACTGCGCCGTTGGCAAACCCTTGAGGCCATGTTGAGCATGTCCCATTTTAGCTCATGGCCCCGTGCAGATTTCCATTGATTTGATGATACGTTCGGGCGCCACAGCTAGTCTGCCGGCAGTGGCGCCCATACAACGGATACCATGGACCCCGTGCTAATCACCAAGAGGTCATGATATGAAAAATCAAAGAGGAAGCGCTGTTGCTATCGTCATGCTCGTTCTGGCCGTGGTCAGCCTCATCGGAGTGGCGCTCCTTACCCAATCCCGGCTCGATATGCAGTTAACTACATCGCTGAGAGTTTACGACGACATGACGAGCCGGGCCGACGCCCGCGCCACGGAAGGGCTCGTCAAGCTCAGAGGCAGCTACCGGTACGACGTAACGGCATACACTTCTTACACAGACGAAACTACATACACGTTAAATCCCGAACCGATTACCGGTTTCACGCAAGTGGATGAGGGCCCGCTTGCCGGAGCGAGTCCTCCGTCCTCAACTCCCATTAGCCGCACCACCACCGGCACGAGCAGCATCGTGGGGTACAGCATAAACCCGCCCGCCGGATGGCAAAAGGGTAGTGCGCCTGATGGTTACGTGGAAGTGTTCTATGTAGTCAAGGGACGAGCCTGGAACCCGGCTGCATACAAGACTGTGTTACCTGACGGTAACACCTTTGACGTGCCTGAAACGACGGTTTCCGTGGCTGCCAGTGTGGTGAGAAAGAAAGTCCCTTGAACCGGCTGCGTTTCGGACGAGCCGGTCTTCATGCCGGAGCGCCCTACACGACAACGCTCCCATGGTGTATGTATGAAAACCTTCGGAATGGATAGAGGAGTAACGGTGTGGTTCACCGGGCCTCCTGCAGCGGGGAAGACTACGGTGTCGGAACTGGTGCACCGTGCCCTGACGGACGCGGGATTTGCCGCGGTGTGCCTCGACGCGGATTATTGCCGGAAGAATTTCTGGCCCGACCTGGACATGTCCCAGGAAGGACGCATCCAAAACCTTAGGCGGCTGGGCCGCCTGTCCGCGATGCTCAATGGCTGCGGTCTTGTCACTTTGGTAGCTGCCATTTCCCCGTATGAGCATGTGCGGAAAGAACTCAGGACCTCCCTGCGCGAGTACGTGGAAGTCTATTGCAAAGCGTCCCTCGAAGCCCGCATGAGCCGCGACTTCAAAGGACTCTACGCGAAGGCCCGGGCAGGGACCATCACCGGCCTCACCGGATATGACGCGCCGTATGAGGAGCCCGCCTCCCCCGAGATCGTCCTCGCCACCGACCAGGAGCCGCCTGCACGCTCTTCGAGTCGCGTGGTGACGTGGCTGACGGATATGGGATACCTCCAGCCGCCGGGGACCCCAACCTATTCCCCCCAGGAAGAAGCCGAAATAGTCCGTCGCCTGGAACGCCTCGGGTACGTGTGACGCACAATAGGTCGCAGATCAGCAGGGCCTCTTGTTGCCGGCAACCCCGACGAATAAGTCGGGGCCACCCCTCCGCGCAGACAGTCGGCATCCCTGAATTCGGAAGCCGGGATCTGCGTTCCTGCGTTTTTGCAGGCAAAACGGCCCCTCCCATAGTGAGGCGCGTCAATAGCCCATCAAACCGCAGCAGCGGGAACAGACCGGCATGAGGCCCCTCTCGCTCAGGCTCTTACGAAACCTCCGGTACGGGGCGGAATTCCACAACTCGGTGATGGTCCGGTCTTTCACGTTGCCCACCACATAGTCGTGATAATCCCGGCACGGCGACATGTCGCCGTTGGAGTTGATCTCCACCGCGCTGAAGATCGAGACGCACCGGTCAAAGCCAAAGCGGTTGTCGTGGTCGGTGTAATAGGCTTCCAGGTCTTTCGGGTCGGTAAGGGGCGGCATGATTATCACCGCCGGACCGCTCAGGGACGCGGCCATGTCGTTAAGCCGACGGAGCTGGTCTGAGAGCACCGCGTAGTCCGGGGGCCGCCAGTTGCCCACCCAGCCGTAGTGCTTCTGCGGCTTGAACCCAAAGCGCTCCTCGAAGTCCAAGGTGTGGCGCTCGGCCGACTCCTGGTCGATCCACCACGCGAGATAAAATACGCACACATCCACCCGGTCCTTGAATCGCTCGTAGATGTCCACGAGGCGATTGTAGTTCACGTTGTTGATGGTGGTCAGAGCGGCGACGAGCGGCAGTCGTTGGCGTTTTTCTTTGCGCAATTCCACGATCCGATCAATTGCCCTGCTCACGGTTGCAAAGTTGTTGACACTCGGGTTCGCGCCGGGTCGGCTCGCGTTGTGGGTTTGTTCGTCCGGCCCGTCGAGTGAGATCTGGATGACGAACATCGGAGCAGAAACGAGACGCTCGGCGTGCTGCACGAGGCCGGTCCCGTTTGTAGCGATGCTCGGGGCCATTCCCATGCGCGCGGCTTCTTCGATAAGCTCTACCGACCCTTTGTACAACATAGGCTCACCGCCCCAAAGATACACGGACGGATGGTGGCCTTTTGCGTCAAGGTCCCGGAGGAGTTCGATATATCGCTCAGGAGCGACTTCACGGCCCTTAAGCTCTTCGATGGAGCACGACTTGAGAAAACCCCGGTCGCCCCACTGGCCGCACGTATGGCATCTCAGGTTGCAGATATCCGTAATTCGGATGCTGCATTGGCGGATGCGGCCCGCGGTACCTTCTTCCGCACGCGGGACCAAGTTGCGCAGGAACTTGTCCACCTGGATCATTGCAACGTTCTTGGCGTACTTCGGCTTCTCCAGCAATTTTGGAGCGGTCTTCAGAATGGTCGATATCGGCACCCAGCTCTGGCTCATTGGTTTGTCTCTCCTTCTTGGGCCTGCCATCTTACACCATCGGCTCATGGGGGAAAAGCACCGAAATGTGATTGGCCGCAGCGAGGCCGGTATGGAAAGGACGCAGTCGTAAGGCTTGGTCTGAGGCCGGTGTGTCATCAAGGGCGCAACATAGCCGCTGTAGAGGCTCACCCGCGTGTGATGATTTTGAACGTAATGGAGGGGCCGAAAGCTTTTGAAGGAGAGCCGGGAGGCAACATCTTCTGGGAAGCTGCCCCGCCGGCCGGCATCCCCTCTTCGAGATCTCTTTGATATCACGTGTAATCGTAGAAGCCTTTACCCGACTTACGCCCAAAGCAGCCCGCACGAACCATTTTCTTGAGAAGGGCCGGCGGCCGGTACTTGGAGTCACCGAATTCCTCGTACAAGTGCTGTTGCACGTTAAGCAGCGTGTCCAGGCCGACGAGGTCCGCTAAGGCAAGCGGGCCGATCGGATGGTTCGCGCCGAGTTTCATCCCCTCATCGATTTCGGCCGGCGTCGCGAGGCCTTCCTGAAGCACGAAGATCGCCTCGTTGATCATGGGGACAAGGATGCGATTGACAACAAACCCGGGCGCTTCTTTTACCTCGATGCCGATCTTTCCGAGCTTCCCTGTGAGTGCTTTAATCACCTCAACCGTTGCGTCGGAGGTGGCGTAGCCACGGATGATTTCAACCAGTTTCATCACCGGCACCGGATTGAAGAAGTGCATACCGATATAGCTTTCCGGTCGGCTCGTAGCAGAGGCGATCTCGGTGATACTTAACCCCGAGGTGTTGGTGGCGAGAATGGCACTTGCTTTGGCAGCCTTGTCGATCTCGGCCCAGACGTTCTTTTTCAGCTCCATTTTCTCGAAGACCGCTTCAATGATCACATCCACGTCCGAAACGGCTTCGGGAATGGAAAGGAAGCACTTGATGCGGCCCATGACGGCCTCGGCGTCCGCGGCGCTCATCTTTCCCTTATCGACCACACGCTTGAGGTTCTTGTCGATGATGGACATCCCTCTGTCGACGAACGCCTGTTCCACGTCCATGAGGTTGACCTCAAACCCGCTCTGGGCACAAACTTGAGCAATGCCCGAGCCCATCAATCCGGCGCCGATGACGGCGATCTTCTTGATTTCCATCCATAATCTCCTTTTGTCAGGATAGCGGCAGGCAATGGCCGTCGTGGAAAGACACAGCAAATCAAACTTTATGCATAACAGACGGACCAGGATAGATCAAGCTGTTCCGCAACGCGGAGTCGATTGGGTGCCGAAGCCTTCAAAGAACTCAAGGACAGGAAGCGACGATCTCCGAAAATATGCAAAAGAGAAAAATCTTGTGACTGAATCTTTCATGTGCTCTAATCATCCATGCACCGTTTGGGCCAATGCTCGAACGAGTAGTGAACTTCTACGAGGAAGAGCGGTGTCCCTTGACGTATTGCGATTGACCAATTTTACAGCTTTTTCGGAGTTGAAAATTGAGTTTTCACCCGGCCTGAATGTAATTGTTGGAGAGAATGCCACAGGGAAGAGCCACATCCTAAAGCTGGGCTATGCTCTGGCGCATGTATTACACGAATTAGGAAGATTCGAGGAGGAAAGAGTCGGCCAAATAGCTGCGGGATCCAGCAAGAGTTGGCTTCAGCGACGTATTGCCGAAAAATTGGTTGGGGTATTCAAACCCGACACTTTGGGGCGCCTGTGTCGGCGAGGGGTAGGACGAGCAAGAACCGAAGTTGCGGCAGGTTTTGGAATGAATGATGAGTTGCGTTTTTCTTTTTCTTCAAACAGCAAATCGGAGGTCGCTCTGCCTGGCAGGCCGAAAAATGCTCTGGATGAAGCCCCCATTTTTTTCCCTCCAAAAGAGATGATGTCTCTCAGTCCGGGATTCATGAGCCTCTATGAGCAGCGTGAATTGGCCCTAGACGAGACTTATTATGATCTCTGTAAATTGCTCAATTTTCCCTTGCTGAAAGGCAAGCGAGCCGACCGGATTGCGGAAATAGTTGATCCTTTGGCGGAAATAATGGGAGGAAGCGTGAGAGAAAACTCCGGTC
>JAIWNO010000001.1 GCA_020216785.1 Desulfomonile sp. | reverse complement strand
GTTTCTACTTGCACCTTCCCGGCCAAGGCACCATGGAGATTTCCCTGGTTGCCGAGGGGTTGCGAAAAGTAGCTACCCTAGTATATCTTGCTGCTAACGGATCGCTCACTTCCAAGGGTATGCTTTTCTGGGATGAACCCGAAGCTAACCTAAATCCAAGAATCATTGTCAAAATCGCTGGGACTCTTGCTGATCTCGTTCGTAGAGGTGTTCAGGTCATTCTGGCAACCCACAGTTTGTTTGTCATGAAAGAGTTGTCTCTGTTGGTGGAGCAATCCAAGAAGCAGGTCCCCGCTCGTTTTTTTGGGTTGAGTTTCGAGGAGGAAGTAGGTGTAACAATCGAGGCAGGCGACCTCCTCGAGGACATACACACTATTGTGGCTTTGGATGAAGTCTTGAAGCAAGACGATAGAGAGCAAACCCTTTTTTTTGAACAAGTGCAATGATCACTTTGTCTGTGAACAATTTCACATTTGAATTTCCCAATGAATGGTGTGTTATCAAGTACGACGAGTGCAATTTTTATCGCAAACGGTTCGGCCCACTGGAAGATGTGAAGGCTGTCGATATACTTGCAATCGGAAGAGAATTATTATTTATAATCGAGGCGAAAGATTTTACAGGCCATCGAATAGAGAACAAGAAGCGAATAGCAAACCAGGAACTGGCTCTGGAGATAGCGAAAAAGATTCGAGATACGGTGGCTGTGTTATACGGTGCCTACAGGTGCGGTAATAAAGAACTCAGAAGCTGCTGTGATTACCTATTTGCACCGAATACACGACCAATCAAAGTGATCTTTCTCCTGGAGGAAGACCGACCGCCAACGATGCATAAGAGCGCAAAAAGGATCAGATCTGATTTGCTGACTGCTATTAAGCAACGACTGCGATACTTGAGCGTCCATTGTAATCTCCACAACTGTGCTGACGTATCCGACCGTTACGGCTGGACCGTACGATGCCAAAGCCAAAAAGCAATTTGATAACCGCCGGCCAGTGTTAGGACTCGTACAAGATAAGGGATTTCCTCGGCTCTCCGAACGTAATTGGAACTTCTGACTCCATGGCGAGTGTCACCTGAAGGATCATGCCAACACGCAAGGAGAGCCAAGACTTGGAAAACCAAGCGAACAAACGGGAACTTCCAGACGGCTCTTTTCAACTAAGCAACTTCTCCGCTGCAGCAGTTTGAACTCATGCGCCGCGTATGGTATGATGCATTTCCTTTTCCGGGACCAATCCTACCAGGAGGATCACATGCGCAGGGTAGCGGTGATAGGTGTCGGGCAGAGCACCTTTGTGCGTTCGTATCCGGGCTCGATCCGGGAACTTGCCTTCGAGGCCTACCGGGATGCCATGAAGGACGCGAACCTCAAACCGAATCAGATCGATGCCTCGGTGGTCTGTTCCGCTCCGGAATACGACAAACAGCGGACCCCGGCCGGGCTCATGGCGGAATACCTCGGACTAAACCCGCAGCCGACATTCTACGTGGAGAGCGTCTGCTCATCCAGTTCAAGCGGTTTGAGAACGGCCTATGCGCTCATCGCCTCGGGTTTACACGACGTGGTGATGGTGCTTGGCTTCCAGAAGATGTCGGAGATCACGTCCGCTGAGTCTCAGGAACGCATGGGCCGCGGCGCGGATATCCAGTGGGAAGCTCCTTTCGGCACCATGATGCCCGCATACTACGCGATGTATGCCAGAGGCCACTTCGAGAAGTATGGCACCACGGAAGAAGATCTCGCCCTTATCAGGGTGAAGTCTTCGACATACGGCGTCATCAACGACCGGGCGGTGTTCCGGAAAGCGCTCCAACTCGAAAAAATCATGGAGCCGAAATATATTGCTACGCCACTGAAGGTATTCGACTGCTGCGCCAACGCGGACGGATCCTCGTGTGTGGTCCTCGCAGCGGAAGAGAAAGCCAAAGACCTTGTGGCCAAACCGGTGCGCATTGCCGGACTCGGCATGGCCACCGCTCCGATTAACATGGCCGCGCGGCAGACGTTCAGCGGTCTGACCTGTGCACAGCTGGCGGCGAAGCAGGCCTACGAGATGGCAGGAATCACCGCGGCGGACGTTGACGTGGCCGAAGTGCACGACTGTTTTACGATCGCGGAAATGATGGCTTACGAGGACCTTGGCTTCGCCAAACCCGGAGAAGGTCCGCTCCTCATCAGAAACAAGGAGACATACAAAGAGGGCAAAATCCCCGTCAACGTGGACGGCGGCCTCCTCTCCAAAGGGCACCCCATCGGTGCGACCGGCGGCTCCCAGATTCGCACCATCGTGCTGCAGCTTCGGGGTGAAGCCGGCGAGATGCAAGTACCCGGTGCAAAGATCGGTCTCGTACACAATATCGGCGGTGTTGGGATTTACGGAAACGTCAGCATTTTCAGCGCAGTTTGAGGGAGACAATCATGGGCTTCGAGCAATTCGGTATCGTAAGTTTCACTAGCGCCACCAAGGCCGAACAGTTTGTGGAATTCCTGAAAAGCAATGAGCTTCGCGGCACCGTATGTCTTGACTGCGGCGCCAAGTTTTTCCCACCCCGGACGGATTGCTGCTACTGTCTAAGCGACCGTATGGACTGGTTCACTATTTCCGGCGAAGGCCGACTCGTATCTTTCACCACCGCGATGTTCGCGCCCGCAGGCTTCGAAAAGGATGTTCCTTACACTCTCGGTGTCGCTGAATTCGCCGACGGCACTAAGGTTTTCGGACGGGTGGACCGTTCCATCCCGCAAGAACAGATCAAAGTGGGCATGGCCATGAAAACCCGCGCGGTCGACCTCGGCGAAGGCCGGCTCACTTACGAACTTGTCGCCGCGTGAGTCGCGGTAGTTGGATTTCTCGGGGAGGACCTTCTTGTTTGCCTCCCCAATCCCCTTCCCGACAACTGCGAATGCCCACTCCGTGACCACCGCACACCGCACAAGTTCCCTGCCCGGCATTTGCCGAACGCACTTGCGACCGCGAAGGCAATCGATTAATCTTTTTGTGGTGATACCGCCAAGAGCAGGGTGAGGTAGTGGACGTCAGAGACCTCATCAGACAAATCAGTGAACAAGAGCCGCTCAATCCGTATCAGGCGGCCGGCATGGCGTCGGTGATCATGCGGTCCGGGGTTGATTTCCGCACCATCACGACGCTCGAAGTTGAAGCGCTCCCGACGGTGCTCATGGTGCTCGATCGTACTGGGGAGGAGGCTTCTCCCTATTTGGTTGACGTTGGCCGGGTTGACTCGCGCCTCAGGCTTTTTCCCCGCTTCCCGAAAGAATCCCTGCGCGAACTTGTGTATCTCACCGCATTCAAGGGGCGTCGGCAGGCTATTGAAGAACACCTCATCCCGGTGGTGTACGAGATCCCCAATTGGCTCGATCTGGTGCGTACGCTCACTCGCTATTTTCTCGATCGGGACGATGAAGCGCTCGGCGACCGGCTCGGCCGGGTCATGGAGATCGTTCTGAGCTTCCTGTTTGCTGCGACGCGACAGCCGTTCGATGCCGATGCCCGCTCTGAGGGCGAGTACGCTTTGTCCCGGTTGGTAGAGAGTATCCTCAGGTCTGCGAGCGAGATTGCAGTCGAGCCATATCTCCCGTTTGTGGAGCGATGTCTCGGCTTCATGATCGCGGAATTGCTCCCTCGCCCGCTCAATTCATTTGAGCGTCGCATGATTGAAGTTTCGAGCATTCGATCCGCGTTGGCGAAGCGCTCCGACAGCGTCGCTGAGAGACTGAATCCGCTGCTGGACAAGATGGCCGCGCAGATCCTGATCACTGCACTGGGAGAGATCGAGCCCTGCCCTGCTCACCTTCTTGAAAAGCTCGACTCGATAGTGAGCACCGCTGACTTCCCCCACAAGGATGTCTTCAAGGAGCAGGTCCTCAACCGGATCAGTCGCCATTCACGGGAAGAGATTAACAGACGCCGCCAAGTCTATCACGGGATCTTGGAGGGCGATTTCGAGCAATCGGCGGAGCACATCCGCAATGGAACCGAGTTCGTCAGGGGCGTGGCAGACGAGTGGAGCAGAATTCTCTCCGCGTTTCAGGACATGGTGGAGGGCCTGCCGTCGGCAATTCAGGCAGCGTTCTCTGAAATTCTCGTAGTGCAGATCCTCGCGATTGACAAGGCCGATGTGAAACAATTGCTCATTAACGGGCTTTGCGACATCGTCATACGGCTCGAAAAATCAGGCAAGCGAGCTTCTTGGGAACTGGTCGACCATTTTGCCGCGCTGCTCCTTGACCGCGCCTACGCATCCGATTCCGTCGACGAGGTCATTTCGTCTTTCAAGGCGGTGGAGTGCCTCGGCGTGGCCCTCGGCCAAAACCGTTACTTTCTCATGGCCCGGGAACTGGAAGATCACCTCATCGAGCGGCCGCTCATAATGCCGCGGGAAAAGAAATACACCATCGAGGATGACGACACGGGCCAGCCGCTCGTGCTCGCCGAGGACGTTGCGGAATTCCAAGGTCACGTCCAGCAGATCAAGAGCCTGATCGCGATCATCGCGTCGAACCCTCGGATTTTTCGGCGTCTCACCGCGTATCTGGTGGTGCAGATTGAACTCGGCGGAACGCGACTATGCGACGAGGACTTCATCCAATATTCGATCTCTGCGCTGCTCAGGGCAAACTCTCCGATCACCCATTTCATGACTCGGACCCTTGTCAAGGCGATCCCCTATTCGTTAAAGGATATCGGGCCGCTGGACACGCTTCGACTCACAGCGGCAGGTCTCGCCAAGGAGTTGGCCAATCGTGGCGTCAAGCCTATAGGGAATTTTCTCGGCAAACTGCGAGGTGACATCCACTGGCGGGGGAGCATCGAGAATTACTACTTTTGCCAGGGCATCCTCAGGTATTTTTGCACGGGCAGTCCCGAAGAGTTGACTGAATGGATGCCGCCTGAATCATTGCCGTATTTGGCGATGTCCGAGTGGTGCTCCAGGGAAGAAGAGGAAGGTATCCGCGGTCTGGTCGATCGCATCTTTACGGATTACAGGATAAATCCGGCGGACAAGGGTTCTCTGAACAAAGTTGTCTTCGTAGACACCGCTCGATATGCGAACGACGAGACGTGGCCGCACTTTTCACGGAAAGTAGTCCTTGATGTGGTGGAGCTTATCAAGGGCCTTTACACCAAGTATTTCATCGTGACAGAGTCCGAGCAGCGCTCATCCATAGATGACGACCTTGAGAAGCTTGGCCGCATCATTGCGGACAGGCGTAGCATCAAAGAGAAATTCCTGGTCCCTGATATCAAAGACCCGATGCCCGCGCCCGCGACGCTCACTGAAGGCTCCGAAGATCAGATCCGGGAAATGGATCGCATCCGGCGCGAGCAGCCGGACGTGCCGATCATCTTGCGTGCAAAGAAGGCAGGACATGCGTACGCCCAAAAGGCTTTGTACATCGAAGATCGTTTCGAGGCTTTCAATCGGGATCTTCAGTTGGAAGCGCTTCAGGAAACGCTTGCTACAACCATCAGTAATACGCATCTCACAGAAATCACCCTGGAAAATTTGCCGCACGCTCTGTGTTTTCTCGATCATCTCGTTCAGGGAGTCTCGCAGAACGGCCACTCAAGCCACTATCTGGAGCAAGCGGGGAGTGACTTGCGCCATGCAGGTGTTCTGGGACTCTCCTTTGACAAAGTTCGCGACCTCGTGAAGATCATCAAACGCGAGCTTGACGATGTGCACGACTACTACCGTTTCTGGTTTGAGGAGCCGTTTGAGCTGCACATTGCGAAGAGTTCCACCGACCGATTGCCGCGAAAGCTGCGAGACCTGACGACGCTTAAGGAAATCCCGGACAAGGACTTCTTTTTCAACTATCTGAAAACGCTCTATATATCCGACCTTCAGGCGCGAGACGGCAACCTCCGAGTCCTTGAGAGCTTTATCGACAAGGTAGAGTTGTTCCTCAACCAGCGCCTTGCAGAATCAGGCCGCCCCGTAATGCCGGGCGCCGCGGTAGCGAACGTGGCGCATTTCGCGTTCCCTGAGCAGGACCAGCTCTCTTCATGTTGGATCGGTCAGAAGGCTGCGATGCTCAGATTCGCCGAAAACACCCCCCCTTATTTCTCCATCACGACCGCTACACCGCTGAGAGAATCCCAGGAGATGGTGGCGGATCCTGTGTTCCGGGACGGGCTTGCTGCTGCGGTTGCTGAATTGGAAAAGCGCTGTGGCAGGCATTTTGGGGACGCGTTGCGACCCGCGCTTTTTTCCGTAAGGTCTGGCGCGAGGATCAGTATGCCCGGCATGATGATTACCATCACCAACGTGGGGATCAATGACGACACGGCGCGCGTGCTCTCGGAAGAGCACGGCCAATGGTTTGCATACGACTGCTACCGCCGTTTCTTGCAGGAATTCGGCCAAGCGGTCTTCGGAGTAGGCCGGGAAGAGTTCCAGGACATCATGGACGGGCGAAAGGGGCTCTGGAACGTCAAATTCAAAGCCGAAATGAGCGGCCCCCAAATGGAGGAGCTCGCGTTCGCCTACAAGAGGCGACTCGGTCAACTGGCTCCAAGAGCTGTGGAAATGCTCGACGAGGGCCGCTTCCTCGACATTCTCACACACTGTGCCGCCACAGTGCTGCATTCGCACGAGTCCAAGGCTGCAATTAAGTACCGCGCGGCAGCAGGCATCGACGGTAATTGGCGCACTCCGGTGATCGTACAATCCATGGTTTACGGCAATCTGGATTTTGAATCGTCGGGAACTGGAGTGGTGGCGTATAATCCCTTCACGATGGAATGGCGCGGCGATTTCGCTTACGCGGACCAGGGTACGGACGTGGTTGGAGGCAAGGTTGCGACCATCCCCACGTACGATCTTTGGAAGCGCACCGAGACGCTCGCCTCACGCATGCCGCAGGCGTGGAAACAGCTTTCTTCCATGGTAGTCCGGGCTGCGGAGCGGCTGCATCTGCATATTACCACCGAATACACGATTGAGAAGGGCGTCGTCTACATTCTTCAGATCCGCAAGAATCGGGAGCGGAAGGAGCGTGTCCCGAGCCTGGCGGAGCAGGGTTATCGCGTGATCGGGATAGGCACCGGCGTTTCCGGTAGAATATTCCGCGGGATCATGGTAACCAACCGCGAGCAGATCGCGCCGTATCGTCATATCAATAAGGCTCAATCGATCATCGACGCAATGAACAAAAAGCTGCCGGAAAACGAGCAGCTCGACGGCTTCATTTTTGTGGTCAACGACCCAATCCCCGAAGAAATCATGGAAGAGGTCTTCTCGCTCCCTGTGCCGACTGCACTGGTGAGCCGCCTTGGCGGCCGAGGTGCTCACGCTGCGGACATCGCCAAATCCCTCGGCAAGGTCTATGTGGGGCAGGTAGGACAGATACGGCGCTTTTCCGGCAGGGCTGAGTCGGTAATGTTCAACGATATCGAGGTGATCGTCGGGAGCAAGATGATCATTCACGGCCAAACGGGCGAGATCGCCCTTTACGGCAAGACATCGGAGCGACAGATGTAGGGGCGAGCACCTCTGCCCGCCCAAAAACGAGAGCGCCCTTTGCGGCAACATCGGAGTAAAAGCGTGATCGATCCTCAGGCAATTGGCGGGCTTCTCTTGGAAGCAGGACGGATTTCCAAGGAAGATTATGCAGCCGCCATACGCAAATCCAAAGAAACCGGTAAACCGCCGCACGAAATCCTGCTCGTCTCAGGCAAGATCAGCGCGGACGAGCTGGTGCAGGCGCTCACTATTCATCTCGACATCACTCTGCTCAAGGAAGCGCTTGGCATGGAGCGAGGAAGCGAACGGCCTCGGTCGGCGTTCCGGCCGCTTGGCGGATACCTCGAAAGGATCTCGCTTCTGTTCAAAACCGGAATCCTCATGCACGGCGAGACAAATATGAACTCGCTGATGGACCTGCTTCTCCGGGAAGCGCCGACGGTCATGAACGCGGAGCGGGCGACGATTTTCCTCGCGGACTACAACACCGGGGAGCTGTACTCACACATGGGCACAGGAATCGAGCACGGCCAGATCCGCATCCCGTGGAATTCAGGCATTGCCGGATGGGTCTTCACTCACGAGCAGTCGCTGAACATTCCTGCGCCGTACGACGATCCCCGCTTTAACAAGGACGTCGATCCTACCACCGGCTTCAAGACTGAAAACGTCCTATGCGTGCCGCTCCGGTCCGCGGGTGGACCTGTGATCGGGGTGTTTCAGGTGCTCAATAAGCGGGCCGGCGTTTTCACAGCCACTGACACGGAAATCCTCGAGATCCTCGCGTCTCAGGCAGCGCGATCCATCGAAAACGCACTCGAGTGGGACAATCTCCGGCGGAGCGCCAGCAGACTCCATAAGGAAAACGTCGGGCTCAAACGTGCGCTGAAGCGGGAAGATCCTCTTGAAATGCTGGTCGGCAATTCAGCCGCGCTCCAAAGTGTTCGGTCACTCATCAAGAAAGTCGCGGCCACAGAGACCACGGTCCTGATTCAGGGCGAATCCGGCACAGGCAAGGAGCTTGTGGCGCGGGCGATCCATCGATTGAGCTCCCGCGGGGACGGCCCGATGATCAGCCTCAACTGCGCAGCAATCCCGTCCGAGCTGATCGAGAGCGAGCTTTTCGGCCACAAGAAAGGGTCGTTCACCGGCGCTGTGGGCGATCACAAAGGAGTATTCAGGTCAGCGCACGGGGGCACGCTATTCCTCGACGAAATTGAGGCGACCTCGCCTGCCATGCAGGTGAAGCTGCTTCGCGCAATCCAAGTGGGGGAAATCCGGCCGGTGGGTGAGAATTTCGCACACACCGTCGATGTGCGGCTCATCACGGCCACCAACCAGGACCTGCGATCGCTTATGGAGCAAGGCCGTTTTCGAGAAGATCTGTACTACCGCGTCAATGTGTTTCAGATCGTCATTCCGCCCTTGAGGGAGCGCCCGGAAGACATCCCCGTGTTAGTACGGCACTTCCTTGACAAATTGAGCCGCCAGACCGGCAAGTGGGTGCAAGTCGTGGACCCGGCTGCGATGGACCTGCTGATCCGCTATCCCTGGCCTGGCAATGTACGGGAATTGGAGAACGAAATCGAACGAGCGCATGTGCTCACCGGCGAGGGCAGGAGCATCTCCGTAGGACGGCTTTCTCCGCGAATCGCCGAGTCCGTGGAGCAGATCATCATGAATGCTCCAGCCCCCGTGTGCAACGCAAGCCCCATCAAGCAGGCCGTTGACGAGCTAGAAAAGCGCATGATCGAAGAAGCTCTCGCAAACTGCCAAGGCAACAAATCGTTGGCGGCCAAGGTCCTCGGCCTCTCGCGCCAGGGCCTGATCAACAAGTTGCACAAGTTCGCGATTGTCGATCGTTGACGGAGTGCGTTGATCACGTCGGGGGACGCCTGCCTCTCAGGGGCTACCGCCCCGATAACACCTGTTTTGCTTCAGACGGAATTGGACAATTCCCCTTGATCGGTTAGCATATGACCGTGAAGGAGGAATTGCCGCGGCAGGAAAGAGGAGGAGGTTCTCAGCCGAGGACAAGGTTCGGATTCTCAGGCGGCATCTGGTTGACAAGGTTCCGGTCTCGGACCTTTGCGACGAGCAGGGTCTTCACCCGACGCTGTTTTACAGGTGGCGGAAGGAGTTCTTCGAGAACGGGGCCGCCGCGTTCGAGCGAGGCAAGGACGGCAAAGAACAGCGTCTGGAGAAGGAAAACACGGCTCTTAAGGTCAAGATCGCCCACAAGGACGAGGTGATTGCGGAGATCATGGGGTCTCACGTGGTGCTAAAAAAAGTCTTGGGGAAAGCTGAACGGGTCCTGGGTGGGACCGGACAGGCGCGATGAGGTGGTGGATTACGTACGGTACTGGTCCGACCGGACTTCCCTTCCGGCCACTCGTCTGGTAGGGTGGATCGGTATCGGGCGAGGCAAGTTCTCCCAGTGGCGGCAACGATACGGCATGGTCAACGAGCATAACGCCTGGGTTCCCCGAGATTTCCGGCTGGA
>JAIWNO010000240.1 GCA_020216785.1 Desulfomonile sp. | reverse complement strand
ACTCTACGGCATTGAGGTCTCAAGTTCCTCGGAGATCCGAGAACAGGAACTACAGCGTGCCGCATGACTTCTGACAGAAAGTAGCGGCACCCTGTTGAAAAGCTACCGTTGATACCTTAAGATCAAGCGCGCCTCGCGTGCTGCCTGAGCGAAGCGGCGGATTTTCCGGAAGCTGCGGGATCCGTCAGGGTTTTCGACCCCGCTGTGCACATCTACTCCGTCCGGTCGGACTTTTGCGATGGCTTCGCCAACGTTTTCGGGTGTGAGACCACCAGCGAGAATTACCGGCACAGCAGCTCGTTTGACTATTCTTGCGCTGACAGACCAGTCGTGGGTGAGGCCTGTAGCTCCTCGGCGCCCGGTGGCCGGATCGAAAGAGTCGAGGATGACCGCATCCCAGAGAAGCGGCATGAAGCGCTCCCCGTCCAGGATCGCGCTCTCGCCTGTCACCGTGACGCGGCCGATGGTTTTCACGTACGGGCAATGGCCGCGAAATACAGCCAACTCGTCGTCCTTAATCCCGCCGTGAAACTGCACTGCTCGGGCTTTGATGAACTTCGTCAATCCTATGGCCGCGTCCGCAGATTGCAAGTAAGTGATGAGCACCGGCATGAGGTCTCCCGGCATCCTGGAGATAATGTCGCGGGCCTTGTCAGCCGTGAGACCGTCGTGAATCCCTGTGGGCAGCTCCAAGGTGAATCCGACGGCGTCAACTCCCACATCATGGCAGAAGACGGCCTCTGCGAGTGTGGAGACACCCGCTACTTGAATTCCAGGCGGCCACAGGCAGGGGTTTTGGAGCGTGCGGTTGGACATTGCGTGCATGGCTGCCAGACAGATCAATTAGGAAAATCCGTGTATGCTGTCCTCAACGCCGGTCGTGGGAGGGACGAGTCCCAGACCCGTCCCTACAAAGGATATGCGCTATTTATATCTCACCTTGGCGAGGGCCAAGCAAGGAAGGGCCTATGAAACGATCTATTTTATCCATAGAGCCTGGAAGGCTACGGAGCGACCAGGGAAGCGACCTCGCCCTGAAGTGGCTTCCCGAGGAGGTCAACCTCCCTGACCACTATGGCGTGTGCCTCATGGCCCCGAGCCTCTTCAAGTGCCTGCCTTGTTGTCCGGATGAGTACTGTCGAAACTGCGGCCGCGGTCGAGTACTCGGTCAAGCCGGCATGGAGCATTAACCGACCGGCGAAAGTCTTCTGAAAGATCTTGACCAATCGCTCCGCGGCAGCGCGGGCTCCCTCAATACCAACTTCGGGGAGCATCACCCAGAGCTTCACATCATCCCCTTCGGAAACTAGGTCGCAGGACCGCAAATTGCGCCGAACAACCTCCTTGACATCACTTGATGTTATCGTCTCCTCAGCCTCATCGCGCCACGATAGTCCCAGGAGGGCAAATGGCCGCCCATAGCGCCACGCACGGTGAAACTCCCACTGGAGGGCTTCCCGAAAGAACGCCTCGGATACGACTCCGTCTCTTGTCCCGCACAACGCGTCCTCGGAGAGCTTTTCATGGTCCCAAGCATTGCGAATCCCGAGGGCGATCTTGTCGGCCAGCGAGGCAATGATTTCGGTGTTCATGCCCCCGCGGTAGCGGCCCGGATCGTCACTTCCAAGGCAGAGTACACCCAATTCCGTATTGTCCACGGAGAGGACTGCGAGAGCAGCGGACGCCACGAGCGGGGAGCACTCACCGAACAAAGTCGCAGACAGCTCACCCGACAGGTCATCCAAAATGAACGGATCGGTGCCGGACAACCCCTCGCCTTCCAGGAAGTCAGCGGGAATCATACCTGCTCCTTCAGGAGGGTCCCAAAGAAGCAGCGCGCCAAGAGGATGGTTCTCTTTGAAAAGGATGCGTGCAGCGACGAGGTCGAGATCGTGTTCCAGGAGTTCCACCACTGCACGCGTAAGCCCGGCCACAGTCCGCGAGGAAAGCAGCACGCGGTCGATCTTTTCCAAGTGCGAACGGATTTCCTCGGACCTCTGCTGCAGGCGGAACACCATGTCGATCGACCTGAGCAACTCCAAATCATCGGTAGTGCGCACCCCGGACGTTTCAGCAGCCAGGTATCGATCCGCAAGCTCGTTCGATTCTCCGCTATCGTGGATCGGACCAGAGTTGTCAGGCGATTGCGGGTGGTACGTGTACTCCATAGTATCCTCCCTGGGTTGGCATTGGCCGGAGTCATACTGAATTCCAATACGCGGTCGCGACGCCGGTGTGGCGACTGACAGACCTCTGAAGCGAAGTCAGGAGCAAGGGCGAAAGGCGGGGGAATCAGCAACCGCTCGATCGGCTCTCGCGCATTCACCTGGCAAAGGCCTAAAGGACCTCTGCCGCGAGCCTCGCTTGACAAAAGCTTACTATCAGCTTGAAATAAAAACACAAGCACAATTCTCTTGCTCAGGAGGTTTGTTGGATGGTATATAGAAAGATTAGTAAAAATTCCGATAACCGGCTCGCGATACCTACTGCCGGTCAATTGCCGTCATCTTGAGGCGTTTGCATGGACATACTTAATCTCATCGGAAACACACCCCTTGTTCGCATACATTATCCCAACGGTTCCAATGGCGTACGCATTTTCGGCAAACTCGAGGGAAACAATCCCGGCGGATCGATCAAAGA
Organism: Desulfomonile sp.; assembly: GCA_020216785.1. Taxonomy (GTDB): domain Bacteria; phylum Desulfobacterota; class Desulfomonilia; order Desulfomonilales; family Desulfomonilaceae; genus JAIWNO01. The sequence continues at coordinate 17,169 of JAIWNO010000240.1, read as the reverse complement.
CCGTATCGCCTACTACATGATCCAAAAGGCAGAAGAGCACGGCCTCCTGAACAAGGACAAGATCGTATTGGAGCCTACGTCGGGCAACACCGGTATTGGGCTCTCCATGGTTTGCGCAAGCAAGGGGTACCGCTGTTTGCTCACACTCCCCGAGTGCGTGAGTCTTGAGCGAAGAAATACGCTCAAAGCGTATGGGGCGGAATTGGAAGTCACTGCCGGCTGTGACGGCACCGACGGTGCTATCCGTCGCGCGCATCAGATCTACGAATCGGATCCGGAAAAGTACTTTATGCCGAATCAGTTCGAGAATCCGTACAACATTGAAGCCCACTATATGACCACAGGCCGAGAGATTCTTGAACAGACCGGGGGCGAAATTGACATGTTCGTCGCGGGCATGGGGACTACCGGAACACTTATGGGGGTTTCGCGCAGGCTGAAAGAGCACGATGCGAACATCCGGATTGTGGGAGTAGAGCCGTTCGAAGGTCATGCGATCCAGGGGCTCAAGAATATGAACGAGGCCATCGTCCCCAAAATCTATGACCCCAGCCGCATCGACCGTATTATCCGCGTGAATGACGACCAGGCTTACGATACCGCCAGATGGTTGACATTGACACAGGGGATCTTTGTGGGCATGAGTTCCGGCGCGGCCGTCTATGGAGCCCTGCAGGCAAGCAAGGAGCTTACCTCGGGCACTGTTGTGGTTATTCTTCCTGACCGCGGGGATCGGTACCTGAGCACGACTTTGTTCAAGTCTATTTGCGCCAAGTGTCCACCATAATTTTCAGATTCAGAAAAACTCGTAGCATTCGCCCCTGGGAATGCGGTTTTGGTCATAACGAAACACCTTGGCCGCATTTTGGTCGGGCAGAGAGAACTTGACCGTGTTTTTTGCACCGCTCTTGAGCAATTGTGAAGCTCCCAGCAGGTTGAACGAAACCAGACGGCCGCGGTCGTAGATCGGTTGGGCTTCCACTACGGTTCCATTCACGGTCCAGACGGGGCGTGGAATAAAGAAGGAATAGACCGGATACGTTCCGATCGCCTCAAAATGCGCCGAAAGGTTACCCCGGTAATCCCGGCACACGCGTATACTGGTAATCTTCCATTGATTGGCGGAGGTCGTGCCCTCAGGCCCCTGAGCCGACAGCGCACCGAAAAGCAAGGCACTCAGGACAAGGGGAACGAGCACGAGTCGCACAAATCTTCGCATCGACGGTTCCTGGGTAGGCGAGTGCGCGCCGGACTTTGCATTTTGATAATTCCGCATTATGTACAGCATATATGGTGCCGTACAGGAGGGAGCATGTACAATGCTCCCCTATATTGCGGTAGGTAACCATATACCCGAAATCCTTTATAAACTCAAGAAAAGAAATGACCATTCGTTGACGCTGACGCTGAATTCACGTTAGAATGAGGCGTTTTACAAAGCACGAGGAGGCAGACTATGGCTGTTAGGGTGGCAATTAACGGCTTTGGCCGCATCGGTAGAACTGTCATGCGATATGCTCTCTCCCACCCCGGTGTTGAAGTAGTCGCGCTCAATGATAGGATGGATTCCAAATTGATGGCCTTCCTGTTCAAGCATGACTCCGTACACGGCACTTATCCCGGCGAGGTGTCCTACTCACAGGACGCTCTCACTGTTGACGGTAAAGAAATACGAGCGCTTCGCATCACCGATGACCTGCTGAATCTACCCTGGGGGGACCTCAATATTGATGTGGTGCTCGAATGCACGGGTATCTTCAGAGACAAGGAAAAGGCCGGTAAACATGTCCAGGCCGGGGCCAAAAAAGTGATAATTTCCGCGCCGGGCAAGAAAGTTGATGGCACGTTTGTGTTGGGCGTTAATGAGGACCTGTACGATCCCCTCAATCATCATGTTGTTTCCAATGCCTCCTGCACGACCAACTGCGTCGCGCCCTTGGCAAAAGTCCTTTTCGATGAGTTCGGCATAGAAAAGGGGCTCATGACCACGATCCACTCGTACACAATGGATCAGAGTCTCCTTGATACGGTACACAACGATTATCGCCGAGCCCGCGCCGCGGGCGTCAACATGATCCCCACTACGACGGGAGCCGCCATTGCAGTCGGCTTGGTGATTCCCGAGCTTGCGGGTAAACTGGACGGGATGTCGATCCGCATCCCCACACCAAACGTGTCGTTGGTTGACCTTACTGCCCTTCTCAAGACCAAGGCCACTGTAGAAGATGTGAATGCCGCTATGAAGAACGCAGCCGAAGGACGCCTTAAGGGGATTCTCGGCTACAGCGAAGAGCCATTGGTGAGCATCGACTTTCTCAACAGCAGCTATTCGGCTACTTATGATGCGCCATCCACCTTTTCCATCGGTGACAATCTCGTAAAAGTGCTTGCATGGTACGACAATGAGTCGGGCTATTCAGCCCGCATGGTCGACCTTGCGGTATATATCGGTGAGAAGCTTGCATAGCCCCCTGCAGTGACGCGGGATGAATGAGGTCACGTTATGGCTGTCAAGAGCATTCGAGATGTGGTTATCAAAGGCAAGCGGGTGTTCTTCCGCTTCGACTTCAACGTGCCTCTCGACGACGCGGGAAACGTCAAAGACGATACCCGAATACGGCGAGCTCTCCCTACAATCCGATATGCAATCGACCAGGGGGCTCGTTCGATCCTCGCCTCACACCTAGGACGGCCCAAGGGCGAACGCAAGCCCGAAATGAGCCTGAGGCCCGTTGCCTTGAAACTCGGAGCGCTCATCGGACAGGAGGTGCGCTTCGTGGATGACTGCATCGGTCCCGCGGTGCGCGAGGCTGTAAGCGCGCTCCCTGATGGCGGTATCCTACTGCTGGAAAATCTCCGGTTTCACGCGGGGGAGACAAAGAACGATCCGGAGTTTGCCCGAGAGCTTGCGTCGCTCGTGGATGTGTACGTGAACGACGCGTTCGGCACAGCTCACCGTGCCCACGCGTCCACCGAGGGGATTGCCCGATATGTCAAGGATAAGGCCGCAGGCTTCTTGATGAAGGAAGAGCTGGACAGTCTCGCCCGAGCGCTCTCCAACCCCGAAAAGCCGGTTGTGGCGATCTTCGGCGGAGCGAAAGTGTCAGACAAGCTGGAGGCGCTCAAAAACCTCATCACCCGCATGGATACGATCCTCATCGGCGGGGGGATGGCAAATACGTTTCTCCGGGCCCAAGGACATCCAGTAGGCCGCTCCGCGGTCGAAGAAGATCTTATCGGGACAGCTGCAGATGTGCTCACCGCTGCAAATGCAAAGGGTTGTTCGCTCTTGCTGCCCGTCGATGTCGTGGCCGGCAGCGCTATTGCGGCGGGGGCTCGCACGGGGCCCGTGGATGCCGCAGCGGTGCCTGAAAATGATATGGCCCTCGACGTCGGACCGAAGACGAGCGAGCTGTTCGGCAAGGAAATCGCTCGCGCGGGCACCATCGTGTGGAACGGGCCTATGGGGGTATTTGAGATCCAGGATTTTGCAGAAGGAACAAAAGCCGTCGCGGAGGCAGTCGCCGCGGCAAAGGGCTACTCGGTTGTAGGTGGCGGCGACACAATCCGTGCCGTGACTCAGTTTGGAGTCGCGGACCGCATCTCGTATATTTCGACCGGCGGCGGAGCGTTTATGGAATTTATGGAGGGCAAGACCCTCCCTGGAGTGGCGGCCCTCGACAGCTAGCGGATCGGTTCGTACGTACCTTGCCGCCTAGACCTTGGATGAGGTGTGAACAACGCGATATGTCCGTGGGGGCGGGGCTCAGCCTCTCCTCTACCGGGGACTGTCGCCGGCGACAACGTTGTCGTACTTCTAAGCTATACAGTGGTGCATCCCACACAGGGAAGCCTTAACAGCTCATACGGGAAGGATATATGAAAAAACCGATAGTTGCGGGCAACTGGAAGATGCATAAAACCCCGAGTGAAACGGGGAGGTTTGTGCGTGAACTGCGGGAACGTCTCGGCGCAACGACATTAAATCCGGAGATAATTATAGCGCCGCCGTTCGTGTGTGTCCCCGTTGCGGTGGAGGCTGCCGCGGGCTCGGCTGTCGCGGTGGCATGTCAGAATCTCCATTGGGAGGACAAGGGAGCGTATACCGGCGAGATTTCGGGTGCTATGATCAAAGACGTGGGTTGCACGCATGTGATCATCGGCCACTCTGAACGGCGGCAATATTTCGGCGAGACGGACACTTCCGTAAACAAAAAGATCGCCGCCGCGTTGCGTCACGACTTGGTACCCATTTTCTGCCTGGGAGAGACCCTCGGTGAGCGCGAACAGGGCATGACCTTCGATGTGGTGATAAGGCAGCTCCATGGCGGTCTTAGCGATATCCGACCGACGGACCCGAAGCGTCTTGTTATCGCATACGAACCGGTGTGGGCAATCGGCACGGGCAAGACCGCGACTCAGGAGCAGGCCCAGGAGGTGCACGCTTTCCTCCGCGGGCAGCTCTCAGGAATGTTCGGATCGGATTTCGCCCAACAAGTGCGCATTCTCTACGGCGGAAGTATCAAGCCCTCCAATGCCGCCGAACTGTTCGCTGCGGAAGACATCGACGGCGGTCTCGTGGGTGGAGCGTGCTTGCAAATTGAGGATTTTGTCGGCATAATCGAAGCCGCACGTTGAACCGGAGGACAGTAACCAGATGTTCACAGCGTTGGTAATCGGGATTCACATCATTGTCTGCGTGATTCTTATTCTTGTCATTCTTTTGCAGACGGGCAAAGGAGCCGACATCGGAGCGGTCTTCGGCGGCGGGTCGAGCCAAACGGTGTTCGGGGCCACTGGGGCGTCGACATTCCTGAGTCGCCTCACCATCGCCGCTGCAGTGACGTTTATGGTCACATCGATTGTGTTGTCGTATTTCTCGGGTAAGGCCTTGACGGCAGAATATTCCGTGATGCAGGAGCGGGCAAGTCAGAGCGCTCCGGGTTCCGGCGAGGGTGCTCCGCAGCCGATGCCCGAAACACCGACGAAGTCGGAAGCCCCGGCCGCGCCTGCACAACAGTCGGCACCGCCCGCGGAGAAGCCGGTTGCACCGGCGCAAGCCCCCTCCACCCCACCGGCTCAAGACAAATAGCGCCCGATAAAACGATTCAGAAGCACGCTCACTTGGGGATCGTTCCCGATTTTGGGTGGGGCGGGTCTGTGACCCGCCCCCAACGACCGTGTTACTGATTTGATGACGCATTGGTATTAACGATGAGCACCGAATTGTCTACAAAGTCGATTCGGATTCCCTTCTGATTGCCCAACTGAGATACCATTACTGACGGAGGATGTGTACCCTCATCGGCGCAGCTTGACCCCTATATCGTGCGGCCATCCAGATCGGGAGATCGGTTATCCGGGTTTGGTGAAGTGTAGGTGGAGAGCGGCAGAGAAAACATCTTCCTGGCCGCGAGGACGTCAAGCATGGAAGGCAGCACGCCCGCGGTCCTGCGACGGTCGTGGAGCAGCACCACGTCTCGTGCCCGCGCATTTCTTACCGACGCAATGACGGTCGCGGGACTCTTCGACTGGGCTCCCAGTTCCATCCGCCAGTCGTGGGTGTCCAGGTCCCACCAGGCGATACCGTAACCCAACTCGTCGAGCGTCTCGCGAGCGGCTTTGTAAGTTGAAGACGAACCGGTCTCGCCGTACGGAAACCTGAAGTACAGGTCTTGCCGCGCTGGGTCGACACCAGCCTCATCAATTACTTCCCGTATGAGGGTGTGTGTATCGACAATTTCCTGCCGGCCGCGCTTGCGTGAAATCGTGGCGAACGACGGATGCGTGAAGGAGTGGTTGCCCAGTTCGTGGCCCTCCTGGAGCGTTCGTATCGCGAATTTGCGCAGCCGAGGGATCGCGAGATTGCGACCGATCACAAAGAACGTGGCCTTTTGCTGCTTCGCCGCAAGCTCGTCAAGAATCGCTGCAGTCCACTCCAGCGGTCCGTCATCGAACGTGAGAAAGAGCGGGCTTGGCTCGCTCGTCTGCTCCGGCAGTTGTTTCTTGCGCCGCCAGGGCGGGAATGGTCTTGATTCCCCCATCCTTGGAGCGATGTAATCCTTGTCGGGCCAGAGATACTGTTCCAGTTCCTCTGCGGACGGGGCCGTCAAAGGCATGGAAAGAAGCCATGCAGCGCCAAGGCTGAGAAATTCGCGGCGGTTAGGTTGTGGTTTCGTTCCGGATTCCGGCGAGATATGCGCGGATTCGCCCACGTTGCCACCCTGTTAATGCTAAGTTTACTTATTTTGCGTTATTAGAGCAGAAAATGTTATAATTAGTCAAGAGGTTACGAGCATCAAGAAACGGAGGGCTTATTATGGCTGCCGAAACAGGGGATGTCGTTGGAGAGAAAAAGAATTCATCAGGCCCATTAAGACTTCATGAGGAGGACGGAGCACTCTTCGTGGTAGGCTTCGGTCTGTGGCTGCCGGTGGAAAGCCGCGAAGAGGGACTTCGGTTGATCAGCGAGTTGGAAGATCAAGGATATCGCCTCTGCTATTGAATGCGAGAGGCATTACTCCTCGAAGAATTTGCCGTAGCCTCCCTCTGTAGCGTCCTCCTTCCAATTGGCACCTCTCAAGCCTTGTTCTTGTCTCATTTTTTCCAACTGGTCAGCTTCCTCTTGGCACCGGACACAGAGCCTGGCAGCAGGGAAGAGCTTGAGGCGCTGTTCAGGGATGGGTTCGCCGCATTCCTCGCATTCCCCATAATATCCCGCCTTCAACCGTTCGAGCGCGTCCTGGATCTCTTTGAGCTGTTTCTGTTGGCGCATCGACAGGCGCGCCTCAAGCTCCCGAGAGATCTCGCCGGTAGCCAAATCGATCTCGTCACCTTTTTCGATCGCGTCGATGCTGCGGCCGATCTTCATGGAAGCAAGCTCTTCCAGTAGGCGTTGCTTGGGATTGAAAGGCTTCGGTGGTCCAGGCTCAATGACCGGCTGGACTGGAGGAGGACTTACGCGCACCGGTCGGGGTGGAACTTCCTCTCCCACCACGCGGGGCGGCTCTTTTACTTCGTCGGAAGCCTTGGCCTTCTTCTCTCCGGCCTTTGACGACTTGAAATGGACCAACTTGGGATCGACGATGCGGTAGAGGTTCTTGCCGCCTTCCACTTTTCTTTCGATCTGGCCCTTCTGGACCTTGCCTCGAACGCTGTTCACGACGATACCCAAATAGTCGGCTATTTCTTCACGGGTCATCCACATGATCGAATTCTCCTCGCTAGCTCAAATATGCGCGGTTGAGATAATCATTCGCGTGTCAACGAGCAATACCTTGGGATACTTTTCCAAAGGCTGGGTGAAGACCCAATCCCGGCCGAAAGCCGACCCCTCCGGCGCCGCAACGCGCAGTATACATTGGTGAAATTCGCGGTGTAACACGAACACTCCCTGTCGGCACGTACCGCCGACAGTTCCTTTGACATCCCTTCGACCGCCGTACGCGCGGCTTTGCGGTCGGTAGCGCGAAGCGCATTCTTTTATACACCGCTACATAAAATGTCAACTTTTTTTTCGAGCTCGGCGAGGTCCGCACAATCCCCGTCCGAAGAAACTGAAAAAAACACCCAGAAGAACTGAAAAATTTGTTGAAATCATGCGGTATTCAGGCTAAGTCTCCTGCCTGGAAGCGTGCCGGAGGAGTGTGAGTCATGACGAAAATGAATGTCGCGAGCACCATTTGCTTCGTGTTCGTTGCCGCGATCGCATCCATCGCGTGGTCGCAGGGACGCCCGATCGGAGTGCCACAATCCGGAGGCTCCTACTACCAGCCGTCGCAACCAGCGCCGCCACCCGGAATGAGCCAAGGTCAGCCCGCCTGGACGCCGCCGGCGCCCGCGTACCAGTCCCCGCAGGCTGTACCCAACCAGCAGCAGGCCGGCCAAGCATATCCGTCGTACCCGTATCCGCCTCACCACAATCCGTATTACGACGGTGTGCCGCACGCAAATTTTCTCTCCCCATGGTTCGACTACATATTCAATTTGCCGTCCGCGGTTATAGGTCGTGTGGCGGACATCATGGATCGGACCATCTTTCCGGCCTCTCCAGCAACCCACGGCAAGCCGGGCGGAACTCCCGTCCCTGAAGCAGCCGCGCCTCCCGCCCCCCAAAACCCTTTGCCGCCGGCTTCCCTATATGACCCGACAAGGCGATAGCAGTTTTTCCTGCTTATCCGGCGACGCTGGAACATCTTTCAGTCCAATCGGAGTATAATTAATGGTATAGGCGCGGGCGCTCGTGCATGGCATGCCTAGGATTGATTACGAAGGCCCGTTTCGCCTCGCGAAAGCGGAAGGTGTCGCACATGAGAGACCTCACGGCTGCCAGACACAAGATGGTCCAACAGCAACTCGTTGCCCGTGGCATCAGCGACCGAGCAGTTCTCTCTGCCATGCGGGAGGTCCCTCGACACCTGTTTGTCGATCAAGCCCTGTTGGATGAAGCCTACGACGACAACCCTCTCCCCATTGGTAACGGACAGACGATCAGCCAGCCGTACATGGTCGCAATCATGACCGAGCTTCTCGACTTGACAGGAAAGGAACGAGTGCTCGAGATCGGTACCGGGTCCGGGTATCAGGCGGCAGTACTGAGCCGCCTCTGCCAATGGGTTTTCACCGTGGAGCGGATCGCCCGACTCTCGGAGAGGGCTCGTAAAATTATCCAGGAGTGCGGGTACGACAACATCACTTTTCTCGTCGGTGACGGGTCCCGAGGCTGGCCGGACGCCGCGCCGTTCGACGGGATCATCGTCACTGCGGGCGCGCCCAAGATTCCGAATGTGCTCGTGGAACAACTTGCGGATGGCGGGCGGTTGGTGATCCCTGTGGGCGACCGTTTCTCTCAAACGCTCAAACGCGTTGTGAAGATTGATGACCGCACCCGCGTGGAGAATCACACCGGTTGCCGGTTCGTTGACCTCGTCGGCACCCACGGATGGTCGGACCATTGAGAGTGGGTAATCGTTGAAGAACCGTCCGGCATCATCTTGGAGAAGTGTTGTCCGAGACCATTGAACACCCGCAGGCCGCGGGCCGGTCAGGGACAGCAATCGGATGTGTAAGCCTGATTTCGTCACCCACTCTCCCCAGAAGACCCGCCCGCTCGATCGCGGCCAGGATTCCGCTGCAGCGATCCCGATCCACGGACAAATACAGCTGCAACATTTCTTCCGCCTCGGAAAGCTTCCCTTCGGCGTCAAGCGCGTAGAGCATCATGACGACCTGCTTGTGAATCAGGTCCAGCTCGGGGTTGCTCATCAATTCCATAATCTTCTCGTCCTGCATGACGAGGTGGCTGACTGCATCCATGCACATGGGAAGGCTCCTCCGCCGCGACTTTCCCCTTTTCGGAAATTATAGCGCTTAACGGGGAAAATGTCCGCCATGAAAGAGCAGGTCCCACTGCACGCGTAATGGTGCGAGGGGACAAAGCGCGGGGCTCTCGAACTTCGGGTTGCCGACCGTCTGCAAAGGGCGGGCAACTCCGACGTTATACGTCGAGGCTACCCTTACGAACCACTTTGTCACACATTGCAGCGGGACCATTCCGTAAAAACCGGCCTATCCATCGCGGCGCGGGCGGCGGCCCTCTCCCAGGGGGGCAACATACCCGACAACCGGTGCTATTACCGCAGCACTACAAGCAGATAGATCGTTGAAACCACGAGACTAACGATCGTGATTGGCGTCCCGTGCTTCAAGAACGCGTAAAAGGTGATCCTGTGGCCTGATTTTTCGGCAATGCCTGTAGTGATCACGTTTGCCGAAGCGCCAATGATTGTGCCGTTACCGCCGAAACATGCGCCCAGCGCCAAAGCCCACCAGAGCACACCGGACTCTGCGCCCGGAATGGTCCTGCTCAGCAGCGCGACGACCGGAAGCATGGTCGCAGTAAAAGGGATATTATCAATGATCGCGCTCAGGATGGCCGCGGTCCACAAGATGAGAACGATCGCCAGCACCAAGTTTCCTTTGCACACCTGGATGATCCAGTCCGCGACAAATTGGAGAATCCCCGTTTCTTCGGCTGCACCCACGATTACGAACAACATGATGAAAAAGACGAGAGACGGCCACTCGATGTCCCGCTCGAACACCTCGATGGGGTCGGTTTTGTTAGCAATAAGCACGAGTGCCCCCCCAAGAAGTGCCGCGACACTTACCTCCATGTGGAAGAAACCGTGCAGAACGAACAGCAGGATTACACCCATGAGTATAGTGCCGCCCGTCCATAGGACACGAAAGTCCGTAATTCGGTACTTCTCACGGAGGAAATTGATCATATTCGGGACGTCGTCCACGCGGGCTTCGCGGTAGTCCTTTCCGTAATACCATTTGGTATAAAGAATTTGCGTTACCATCACCACGATCACCACCGGAGTGAGACGGATCAGGAAATCGTTGAACGTGAGCCCCGCGTACGAACCGATCATAATGTTGGGCGGGTCCCCGATGAGCGTGGCCGTACCCCCGAAATTCGAAGCCATGATCTCCGGGATCAGCAGGGCGAATGGCGAAATGCCCAGCACCAGGGCAATTTCGATGCTGACCGGCGTGAGAAGGAGCATAGTTGTCACGTTGTCCAGGAACGCGCTGAGCACGGCGGTCACCACACACAGTGCGGCCGCCAGAAGAAAGGTCCGCCCTTTGGTTATCTGAAAGGATTTGTATGCGATCCACTGAAATACACCGGATTCTTTGAGCACCCCCACAATGATCATCATTCCCATGAGTAGAAAGATCACGTTCCAGTCCACCACGCGCAGCGATTGTTCAAAGGTGAGCACGCGAAAGTCCGGGAAAAAGTGGCCAAATGTGTGACTAACGGCGAGGATGAGCGCGGCACCCAGCAGTGCTGCCAGCGTTCGATGGACGAGTTCCAGAGCGATCAGAACATAGACGCCCACCAACACGAGAAGCGCTATCCAGAAAGCTGTTCCCTGGTAACGCTGGAGAGTGGTATCAAGGTGGGCTGAAAAACGAGTAATGCCGTGAGAGTCGGTCCCCTCGTCGAGGATTTTTTGAATTGGGACTAATGGGGAAGTACGATAACTTGGTTTATTGAACTTGAGCGCCCATTCTCCTGTTCGGATGGTCTCGGGCGGCGAATGGACGCGAATGGAAAACAGTCCATTGATCCCCGTCTTATGCTCTTTTTCGGTCTTGCCGCCGAGGGCTGTCTCCTCGTGCTGTACAAAGCGGGAGCCGTTAAGGAACAGTTCCACTTCCGATTCTCCAACCGGGTTCCCCGTAGGGTCTTCAACTTTTCCCTGGATAACGAGCAATCCGTTTGGGATTTTTGAATCATCGGCGCTCCACGACGACGGAACAAGCAACAAAGCAAGGGTCAGACATACCTGAATCACAGCAAAGATCTTCACCCGAGCAATCTCCTTTCCCATAGACATGTTAACGCGAGAATGCGCTGATTATGATCGCCGTGAAGACGACCGGAAGACCGTAAGTCTCTCCGAGGAACATGGCTGGTGAAGAATAGAAGTCCTCTTTCTTATAGTCGAGCGTCGCACAGGGGTCAAGAAAATCCAGTCAGCTTTGGCTGTGATTCAAATGCCGGTGAGCGCTCACGGACCCACGTCCGGCCGGCGACGGGAATTCGATTCAACATGACGTGAGATCGTCGAAGAAAATGACTCCACGTAGGTGGCTTCGACGTATAACGTCGGAGCCACTCCGCCGGGAAAACTGCTGTTGCTTTCATTTTTGAACGCCACAGCCTTTCCCGTCCTTGATACCAGGGCAAATGCGCTTTTCCGGTTTGGCTTCCCACGCTTTTTCACCTATGATCTCGTTCATCATCAAAGCTCGCGATCGATGGAGAGGAGCATTGACAAGCTCATTCATGCAAGATTTCTTGGAACGCGTTAAAGGGACTCGTCTGGAACAGCTGGGCATCAGCTCGCCATTTACCATTCCCTCGGGAATCGTCACCACAGTCCCGTCGGTGATCGCCCGAATCGCCCGCGAAGTGCCGGAAATTGGGTTCATCACCACAAAGACTCTCAGTATCCACCCGCGGGAAGGCTATCGAGAGCCGATCCTTCATGAATACTTTCCGGGGTGTTTTGTCAATGCAGTGGGGATTCCCGGCCCCGGCGCACAGGCGTTCCGGGCTGCAATGGAGCCGCTGCTGCCACTGCACGGAGGCAAACCCCTCCTTGTCTCCATTATGGGGAACAGCCCCGAAGAATTTCTCGCGTGTGCCCAAGAGTTGGCACCCATTGCGGACGGCTTCGAGCTGAACCTTTCATGCCCCCACGTGAAAGGCGCAGGTCAGTGCGTGGGTTCCGACCCGGATGCGGTACATAACATCATTGCCGCTCTCAGGGCTGAATTCGAAAAGCCCATCATTCCCAAGCTGTCACCAAATCTGGGGAATATCCCTGAAGTGGCGGTGCTGTGCCGCGATGCCGGCGCGGACGGGCTGGCCCTTATTAACACCGTTGGGCCCGGCATTGCCTGCGACGAGGACGGGCAGCCAATCCTCAGCAATGTTGCCGGCGGTGTCTCCGGCGCGGCGGTCCTGCCCATCGGAGTCAAGGCGGTCGCGGAGGCTGCTGCGGTTGTGAATTTGCCGATCATCGCAATGGGTGGCATCAGCAGCGCAGTGGACGTCACAGCGTACGCGCGTGCGGGCGCCGCGCTCTTCGGGATTGGCTCCGCTCTGGCGGGAATGACTACCGCGGAAATCGCTTCCTTTTTCCGGTCACTTACCTGTGAACAGCCCCCGAAGCGGCAGATGTGGAACCGAACTGCTACCTTGACCGAGTACCTTAAGACCACGGTGAAAGCGAACATCCCGGTGGCGGAAAATATGTTCAAGCTCGTCCTGGAGCGTGGACCACGCTCCGCACCGGGCCGGTTTTTCTTTCTGCGGCTTCCCGGCGCTGGTGAGAAGCCTTTCTCCCCTGCCAGCGACGAGCAGCCCGAGTACCTCGTGCGGACCGTGGGGCCCTTTACCGCGAGCCTTGAGTTGCTCAAGCCGGGCGACTCGATTTTTATGCGTGGTCCGTACGGGAGGGGGTTTCCACCCCCTCCCGCCGGCGCACGGTTGATTCTCGTCGGGGGCGGAACCGGTGTAGCGCCGCTGATCATGGCAGCGCGGGATTGGTCCGAAGCCGTTGCGAAGAGCTTCTTCGGGTTTTCCCGCCCAGTGAGCACGGAATTTCGAGCGGAAATCGCCGCGGCGGTACCGCACTTGGAGATCGTTATCGACCCGGAGGATCGGCCCGGCGAAGTGGTGAGGCGTCTAGGGGAAGATGTCGCCAAGGACCCGCAATTGTATGGCGATTCGACAGTGTTTCTCTGCGGTCCGGCCGCTATGATGCGGACTGCAATAGAGGTGCTGAGCGCGGCCGTTCCTACGTCTCGCATGTTCGTCGCCAGAGAAGACTTAATGCGATGCGGGATCGGTGTATGCGGAAGTTGCGGCACGCCGTCGGGACTGCGCTCCTGCGTGGACGGGCCGGTGCTGCCGCCGGAGTGGTAGACCGAGCAGTGCGTATGAAGGCGGTGTACCGATTCCGGATACTATCGCCAATCACTTAGTATTTTGGTCGACAAACCAGCCGTCAGCCCTCGACAGATGTTATCCGTTCGGTTATGCTTGCAAACGAAAAACGACTAATGAAAATGGGTAGTTTAATGGTCAAGCCTGGAATTCCTTTCGACGACCAAATGATGCCGATTATTTCGCAAAAGATGGTTTGGGAATGGCAGAACATGCGGAAGCGTGATGCTGCCTTTGGTAGGAGCAGATCTGAGACCTGCCCCTGCTGTTCGTCCGACTATTACTTCAGTATGGGTCTTTGTCTCGAAAACGTTGCGAAGCCCCTGTTCCCGCGAAGGATTTCATGCTGCACTGCCATTCTTCGACGCGCATTCCCGTTCGGGCAGGATTCACCCTTAAGCTTGCCCCTCCTGTCGAAGGACGGGAGACGGGAACCTCTCTCCCTTCGCGGTAGAGGCCTGGATGAGGAGGCTTTGGACCCCGATAAAAAAGACCGAGCTTCAACGCGCGCCGGAATTGAGTCGAGTTCTGCGGGCCGATTTCTCTTCAACATCGTCCTGTCAGCATGTCTTTTTGTTCTTCTTCCCCCTCCCGAGCCGGCTTGGGCAATCCAATCTCACCCTGCACCTGAAGGGCTGTACGTCCATCAAGTGGCGCACATCATTTTCATTATCGGTCTGGCATTCCTCGTCTATTGGCTCCAAATCAACCTGTTTGCCCAACAAAGAGGCTGGCGGTACATCCAGATGTCCGCTGTTTTGTTCATTTTATGGAATGTTGTTGCATTTGCCGGGCATTGGGTCGAGGAGCACGTCCCCAGATCACTCTTCGTAGGGGACCCGGATTGGTCGCAACGGCTGATCGTCGGGACCAATGTGTGGGTTGATGCGTTCTATATCTTGAAATTCGACCACGTGGTGTGCGTGCCCGCGATCGTTTGTCTGTTCATTGGAGTGCGGGCGTTGTATCACGACGTCCTGCGACAAGGGCCCGCGAGTAATGAATGAGACGTATTCTCTCGCTCCCGTCTGGTTCACGGACGTCGTGGGCTCTGCCTTGATGGTAGTGTTCTCGATCTTGTCGGTTGTTTACGCCGTGCGTCTGGTAAAAGCGCAACCGTCGAGCGTGATATGGACCTATGTCTTGTGGCTGTCCGTGGCGCTTGCCGTTTTTTCTGTGTCGCGGTCCGTAGGCCATATTGCCAAGCGATTTCTCCTGGCCATGGATTTGAGCCATATTTGGGTCAGCTTGCGGCCGCTGAGCGGAGGCCTTAATACAATAACCTTTATCGTGGTGGCCTCGATCACATTGTTTTTCCAACGGGTCCAGAAAATCAATGTGGCTATCCTCAACGACAAAAAGGCGCTCGAGGAAGCAGGCCAAGAGGTCATGCGCCTGAACCGCGATCTCGAATTGCTTGTGCGCCACAGGACCGAGGAATTAAGCCGGTCAGAACGCAAATACCGTCGGGTATTCGAAGGCTCAATGGATGTGATCTTCATCCTCAATAGCGATACTCGGTTCGTCGATATCAACACGGCAGGAGTTTCGACTTTCGGTTTTGGCGCTAAGGAGGAAATGATCGGACAACTTGCGCTGGGCCAGCTTTTTGCTCTGCCGCATGAGTTTGATGAGGTGATGTGCGATCTGCGCTCACAGGGATATGTCAAGGACCGCGAATGCCGGATGAAATCCGCAAATGGGGCTGAGCTTTCTCTCTTGCTCAGTGCAACGGTTCGCCGGGACGAGTCAGGCCGGATAGTAAGTTATGAGGGTATAGCCAAAGATATTACCGCAAGGCGTCAAATGGAGAGACAGCTCCAAATGGCGGACAAGCTGGCGTCTCTTGGCCAGGTATCTACGGGTATCGCGCACGAGGTGAACAATCCCCTTGGAATCATCCTGGGTTACACCCAGCTTCTTCTCCGGGAAACCGGTGAGGGTACGCAAATTTACGATGACTTGAAGACAATCGAGAAGCATGGCCGCCACTGCAAGACAATCGTAGAGGATCTGCTCAAATTCGCCCGGAGCACTCAGACGCATAAGACCTCAATTAACGTGAACGAAACTCTTGACCAGGTAATCTCGCTGCTGGGTCATCAATTCGAGCTGGACAACGTGGCACTCATCAGGGAATCGGACGCGAACATCCCTTCTCTCGTGGCCGACGAGGAAAAGCTTAAGCAGGTTTTTATGAATCTCCTCATGAACGCCCGACAATCGATATCCGGAACCGGGCGGATCACGGTCAGGACTGCCCACGACGCCTCAGCGGGTGAGGTAATGATCGAGATTACCGACACGGGGTGCGGGATCTCGCCTGACATTATCGGGAAGATCTTCGACCCCTTCTTCACCACAAAACCGGTGGGCGAGGGCACTGGCCTGGGGCTCTCGGTCAGTTACGGTATCGTTCAGGACCACAACGGCCGAATTGAGGTTTCGAGCTGTCCTGGAGAAGGCTCTACCTTCGCCGTCCATCTGCCGATCGGAGATTCGCAACCATGACTGAGATGCCCAGACCGAGGCTGCTCATTCTCGACGATGAAGAAGACATGCTCAGGCTCTTGAAAAGAAGTCTCTCAGTAGATCTGGGCTGTACCGTGGAAACCGCGCGGGACGCGTACAAGGCCTTGGCCCTCATGGAATCGGAGAGATTCGACGTGGCGCTCGCCGACATTCGAATGCCGGGCATGGATGGAATGGAATTCCTGGACCGAGCGCTCGGCGATTGTCCGGAGCTGACTATAGTCATGATGACTGCGTACGGGAGTATAGATCTCGCAGTGCAAGCCATCAAAAAGGGCGCATACGATTTCATCACCAAGCCGTTCGAGCACGACAACCTCGTGCATCTCCTGGAAAAAGCGGTGGAGCGGAGCAAACTCGTCCGAGAGAACCTGTTGCTGCAAGAGAAAATCAAGCAGCAGGAGGGGCTGGAGGAACTTATAGGCGCAGGCGAGAGGATGCAAAAAGTCTTCCAGACCATTCGCCTCATCGCACAGACCGATGCGACAGTGCTTATCACAGGCGAGTCGGGCACGGGAAAGGATCTGGCGGCCAAAGCGGTTCATCGACTCAGTGGGCGAAGTCGCGGCCCCTTCGTTGCAGTGAACTGCCCCAACCTGCCTGAAGATATCCTTGAGAGCGAGCTTTTCGGATACAAAAAGGGGGCCTTTACTCATGCGACACAGGACAAGAAAGGACTGTTCTGGGAGGCACGCGATGGAACCATCTATCTCGATGAAATCGGTGACATCTCCCTCACTTTGCAGACAAAGCTTTTGAGGGTGCTCCAGGAAAAGGAGATCCGGCCGCTGGGCTCCACGAAAAACATCAGCGTGAACGTTCGCATTATCGCGTCCACGAATTCGGATCTCGAAGCAAAACTTAAGGATGGGACCTTCAGAGAGGACCTCTTCTACCGACTCAACGTTTTGTCCCTGCACATGCCCCCTTTGAGGGAACGGACAGAAGATGTCCCGCTGCTGGCCGAGCACTTCCTTGCGAAGTTCTGCAAGGAGTTCGGCAAGCCGCTCAAGACCATTTCACAAGAACTAATGCGGTGTCTCATTGCGTCTCCGTGGCGCGGCAATGTCAGGGAAATGGAAAACACCATCAGACGTGCCGTC
>JAIWNO010000239.1 GCA_020216785.1 Desulfomonile sp. | reverse complement strand
TATAAGTACTTTCCTAAGCTGTGCCCTCCCATGTGCGGACTTGAAATCAATTTCCGGCGCCTCCGGAGCAACCCCGATATTACTGTCTATACGCTCGCCGAGGTGGAAAACATCAGCGGATCGGCAGGAAATTTCACCGCCACCATCAAGTTGAATCCGCGCTACGTGGAGGATCACAGCGCCGCCTCTAAAGACGTGGACGATTGCCCGGCGGAAATCCCTAACGAATTCAACTATAACATGGATAAGGTCAAGGCCCTGCGTCTCCCGTACGAGATGGCTTACCCCATGAGCCTCGTCGCAGACAGAGACGCTCTCAAAAGGGTCGAAAATACTTCTCAGTACCAAGCATTCCGGGAGTCTTGCGCCAAGAAAGGAATACGTATCGACCTCGACGCGAAGGCAGAGACTTTCCAGGTGAATGCTAATGCCATCATCTGGGCTACCGGCTGGCAGCCCTATGACGCAACCAAGCTGGACCGCCTCGGGTTCGGAACCTGTGCCAACGTGGTGACGAACGTGATGATGGAACGGCTGGCCGCTCCCGGCGGGCCCACGGGCGGGCAAATCGTGCGGCCCTCCGACGGGAAGAAACCAAGCAGCGTCGCGTTCGTGCAGTGCGCTGGGTCGCGTGACCGCAACCACCTGCCGTATTGCTCGTCCATTTGCTGCCTGGCTTCGCTGAAGCAGGCCACGTATGTGCGTGAAAACAATCCTGATGCTCAGGTGCAGATATTCTACATCGATTTGCGGGCGCACGGTCGTTTCGAGTTCTTCTACGAGAAAGTCAAGAAGGACGAGAACGTGCTGCTTACCAAGGGCAAAATCGTCAACATCACCGAGGACCGCGCCACCAAGGACGTCATCCTTGAAGGAGAAGACATCCTTTCGGGTAAGCGCATCCGTCGCACCTTCGAGATGGCTGTGTTGGCCACCGGCATGCAGCCCATGACAAGCGTCGAGAAGCTGCCTGTTTCAGGCGTCACCTACGACGAGTTCGGGTTCGTGGACGGCGGCAACGGGATCTTTCCAGCAGGCGTGGCTTCCAGACCTATGGACGTGGCCACTTGCATGCAGGACGCGACGGGGGCAGCGATGAAGGCCCTTCAGGTTGCGGCGGGGAGGTAAGCTGATGGCTCAGAAAATAGGTGTTTACATCGATACGGGATACGGGATCGGCGAGGCCCTCGACGTGGAGGCCCTCTCCCAAGTGGCGGTGAAGGAGTACAAGGTCGCCGTTTGCAGGGCGGAACCTTATTGGAGCGACCCTGAAAAGCTCGCTATCATCCGAAACGATATTGCTACCGAGGAGTTGACCGCCGTTATCATTGCAGGCCCATCGCGTCGCGTGTTCGAGAAAGAGTTCAGGTTCGATGGGATAATTACGGAACGGGTAAATCTCCGTGAGCACGTGGTCTGGTGTCAACCGCCCAATAACGAAGATACCCAAATGCTCGCGGAGGACTATCTCCGAATGGGCATCGTGAAAACGCAGAAGTACGACGACCGCGCCCCCTTTAGTGAGGCCACAGAAAAGGCGATCCTCGTGATCGGCGGCGGCGTGACCGGCCTTCACGCAGCCTTGGGCGCTGCGAATGCCGGCTATCAGGTTTACCTGGTGGAGAAGGAAGCCGAACTCGGCGGCTGGGCCCGCAAGTATCCCAAGGTATTTACGGGCAAGCCTCCTTACGACGAGCTTGTCGCATCACAGGTCGGGGAGAAGATTGCGGCTGTTCAGGCAAGCGATAGGGTCAAGGTCTTCACGGGTTCGCAGGTATATGAGATAGCGGGCGCCCCCGGCATGTTCGACGTGATCATCAGGCCCAACGGTCCGTGGGTGGAGGAGGCAAACAAGAAAGCGAACGACTGGCGCGCGGAGCAGCTGGCCAGAGCGGCGCGATTTGCAGGCGAGAAGCAGGAAGCCGCTGCGGAAAAGGAAGAAGAAGTAGGTGCCTGGGGCGTGGGAGAGCGGCCGGAACCTGACTATGAGCACACACGAGTCGCCGTAGGAGCGATCGTCGTGGCAGCCGGCTGGCGCCCGGAAGATGCATCGAAATTCGAGCATCTCGGATTCGGCAAGTACCCCGACGTGATCACGAGCGTCCAGATGGAGGAGTTGGCTGCAAAGGGCAAGATTACTCGTCCGTCTGATGGGGCCGCAGTGCAGAGCATCGCATTCATCGACTGCACCGGCAAGGACAATGAGAAGCCGAATTTCCTATATCATTCGTATGTGACATCCCTCGTGGCTCTTAAGCAGGCCCACTACCTGCGTCAATCCAATCCGGACGGTCGCGCCTATATCTTTTACGAAAACATGCGGACCCCCGGCCAGTACGAGAAGTATTATCAAACCATGCAGGACGATCCCGGCGTATTCCTCTCAAAAGGGGGGGTGCTGGGCGTTTCCAACGGCGGCCGGCAGCTTGCGGTCGAAGTCAAGGACACGTTGCTGGCCGAGCGGCTGAAAGTGAGCGTCGATCTGGTGGTGCTCGGTGTGGGGATGGTTCCGGTAACCCAGGACAGCGCGGTGGTGAATCTCCGGTATCGTCAAGGCCCGTTCCTCCCTGTGAATCCTCAAGGTTTCAACGATTCGCACTTCATCTGCTTTCCGTACGAGACCCAACGGACGGGGATCTATACCGCGGGATGTGTGAAACAGCCGATGGATTTCTACCAGAGCGGCACGGACGGTCTGGGCGCGGCCCTAAAGGCGATTCAGTGTGCGGAGCTGACTGCGCAAGGCAAGGCAGTTCATCCGCGTGCAGGCGACCAGTCGTATCCGGAGCTTTTTATCACCAGGTGCACACAATGCAAGCGGTGCACGGACGAGTGCCCCTTCGGGATGTACGACGAAAAGCCCGACGGCACGCCAATGCCTAATCCGACGCGGTGCCGCCGCTGCGGTATCTGCATGGGGTCTTGTCCTGAGCGAATCATTTCATTCAGAGACCACTCGGTAGATATGATCGGGTCGATGATCAAGTCGATCGAAGTGCCTGACGAGTACTCGGAAAAGCCGCGGGTAGTCGTATTTATTTGCGAGAACGACGCGTATCCCGCGATCGACATGGCGGGCATCAACCGGATGCACTACAGCCCATTCGTGCGGTTCGTTCCTTTGCGGTGCCTGGGCAACATCAACCTGATCTGGATCGCTGACTCGCTGTCGAAGGGAATTGACGGCGTCATGCTCATCGGCTGCAAGTACGGAGACGACTACCAGTGTCACTTCGTCAAGGGGAGCGAGCTTGCGGGCGTCCGCATGTCCAAGATCACGGAGACTCTGCAGCGTCTCGTGCTTGAACCTGAACGTATCGAAGTGCATCAGCTCGGGATCGACGAGTACGCACAGGTTCCCGTACTGATCGACAAATTCTTGGAGACGCTGTCAGGATTCGATCCCAACCCGTACAAAGGCTTCTAAGGAGGACGGCCAATGGCGAAGGAGCTCATCGCCGAACCTGATCTCGGTTTTACCAAAGGCCTTCTGAAGAGCGGAGGCAGCGATCTGAAGAAGTGCTACCAGTGCGCCACTTGTTCGGTGGCGTGTAAAGTGTCCCCCGACAATCAGCCCTATCCGCGCAAAGAAATGATCTGGGCCCAGTGGGGACTCAAAGATCGCCTCATGAACGACCCGGATATATGGCTGTGCCATCAGTGCAACGACTGCTCGACCTTGTGCCCGCGTGGAGCCAACCCGGGCGACCTGATGAAGGCCGTGCGAAAGATGCACATTGAGTCCACTTGCTGGCCTAGCTTCCTGGGCGGACTGGTGGGTGAGCCGTCCATGTTTGTTGTTGCAATGGGTATTCCTGTGGTCGTGGTCCTCCTGTTGGTCTATTTCTTTAATGGTTTCGATTTCAGCGGCCCCTCGCCGGTGAACTACGGGGCCTTCATCAACTACATCCCAATTCAGGTCATTTACACCCTGGCGCTGGTCTTTGCCGTGGTGTCTCTGGTAATTAGTCTGAAGCGTTACTGGAACAGCCTGGAAGCAAACAACCCGATCGAGGTGCAGGGACCGAGAAAGGGATTCGTGCCCAGCCTTATTGAGGCGCTCAAGGAGATCCTTCCGCACACGACGTTCAGAGACTGCGAGGCGAACAACATTCGCTACGCGGCGCACCTGCTCACGTTTTGGGGAATGATCGGCTTGTTCGTTACCACTGCGATCGTAGCGTTCAACATCGACATCCTCCACCTGAAGCCGCCGTCACAAAACGGGCCGGGCACAGTAGCCATCAAAATACTCGGCAACGCGAGCGCTGTGGCTTTCATCCTCGGCCTCGTGATCATGACGGTACGGCGGTTGACGGTACCGGATCAGGCAGGCTCGAGCGCCTATTTTGACTGGCTCTTTCTGTTCGTCATCCTGGGGACGGGTATTACCGGTTTGGTTACGGAGTTGGTTCGTTGGGCCGGCTCCGTTCCCGGAGCGTACTTCTTCTATATGATTCACCTGATGTTCGTGTTGGCGCTGTTGCTCTACTTACCGTTCCTCAAATTCGCTCACCTCGGGTATAGAACTGTGGCGATCGCGTGGGGTAAATCGGTGGGCAGGAACATGACCCTGGCGACTGCGGCCAAATATGTGCCGCCCGCCAAGCCTGTCGAGGAAGCTGCATCGGAATAGGGCGCACGCGAAAACCGGGGAATACGCTCAAATGAAGACGTTCCCCGGTTTTCAGGACCCACAGTAATGTGGCGCGCCAGGATCGTCAGCAGGAAATACGCTTTTCAAACTTCTCCCAGAGCAAGTCTGCGATTTCTCTGCTTACGCCCTCCCATTCCGTATTCATGGTCGTGAGATACCGGGAGAGGTCGCGCGTCCACTTCGACCTGTCCGATTCCATGTAGTTGCGAAGAAAGCTCCCGTACAATCCCTCGAACATGTAGGGAGCGGTCCGTTCAATATCTCTTACAATGCGCTCAGCAGCTGTTCCGTTTTTCATAGTTGCGACCTGTCAGTGAACGAACCATTCGGTGCGTGAGAATCCCGAAGCGCTATTTTTTTCTTTTGCTCATTCTGTTAGTGCTCTGTCAAGGCCCATGAGTTTCAAGAAATTTCGCGGCCGGCTCTCCCTCTTTCTTCGCCGGAAGTTGACATATTTCCTGTATCCGCTTTGAATGTCCTGCTTGGCCGCCGCGCGCCGTCAATCGAAGGTTTGCAGGATCGAATCAACAATGGTAGAATAGCACGCCCCGGGGAGTGGAAAGCGAAGATCCTTCCTCGAGCACTGTTTTCCGGGATCGCGAGTTTCACGCGGTAAGAGCGACGGGAACCGTTTCCGGATTGCGGGCCGCAAGAGCCCATTGAGTGAACTGTGAGAGGTAGGCGTTTGATCCCCCGCTACAGCAGAGAAGAAATGGCTCGCATCTGGCAGCCGCACAACCGCTATCGGAAGTGGCTGGACGTCGAGCTTGCGGTCTGCGAGGCATGGACCGAGCGAGGCCAAATCCCTCCCGACGCGATGGAGCGCATTCGGGAGAGGGCGGACTTTGATCCGGACCGCATCGATGAGATCGAGAAAACCACCCGGCACGATGTGATCGCGTTTACCACATCGGTAGCTGAATTCGTGGGCGAGGATTCCCGGTACATCCATCGAGGACTCACTTCGTACGATGTCGTGGACACGGCTCTGTGCCTTCTGCTCAAAGAGGCCGGAGGACTGATACGAAGCGGGATCGTGGAGCTCATGGAAGCCCTCAAGACACGGGCCTTCGAGCACAAGCATACGCCGATGGTAGGGCGCTCCCACGGAATCCATGCTGAGCCGATTACATTTGGGCTCAAGCTCGCAATCTTTTACGACGAGATGGCACGGCATCTGAAGCGATGGGACGCAGCGGTGGAGACGGTCTCCGTCGGCAAGATCTCCGGAGCGGTTGGTACGTACGCCCACCTGGACCCCGAGATGGAATCAACCGTGTTGCGCCGTCTGGGCCTGACGCCTGCGCCCGCGTCCAACCAGGTGATCCAGCGAGACCGCCACGCGGCATACTTCACGGCGCTCGCCCTGATCGCTTCCAGCATCGAAAAGATTGCGGTCGAGATAAGACACCTTCAGCGCACGGAAGTTGGTGAGGTGGAAGAGTTTTTCCACAAAGGTCAAAAGGGCTCCTCCGCGATGCCGCACAAACGAAATCCCGTTTTAACCGAGAATCTCAGCGGACTTGCGCGGGTAGTGCGCGGCAACGCATTGGCCGCGATGGAAAACGTCGCTCTGTGGCACGAACGGGACATATCGCACTCGTCGGTGGAACGAGTCATCGCTCCGGATTCGACCATCCTCGTGGATTTCATGCTTCACCGGCTGGCGTCTGTTGTACGTGAAATGACGGTCTACCCCGAGCGCATGTTGGAAAACCTCGGCCGAAGCCGCGGGCTCATCTTTTCGGAAACGGTCCTGCTGCGGTTAGCCGATAGCGGGCTGAGTCGCGAAGCAGCTTACGCTAAGGTGCAGCGCAATGCGATGAAGGCATGGGAAAAAGGACGTGATTTTAAAGAAGTACTCCTGGAAGACGCGGAGGTGGTCAGTTTGCTTGGTCAGGAAGGCATCGAGGAGTGCTTCGACGTGAGTCGCAGCCTGCGGTGGGTGGATGCGATCTTTGATCGAGTATTTTCCTAAGCAGTTTCACCATATTGTGGTTAAAACATAAAGTTATTTCTCTTGACTTTTCCAGCAACTCCTTGTAAATAAACGGCTATGTTTGCAAAGACCGCGAAAAACTTTGACCCCCCACGTGGACTCGCTTTGTCGCTCATCCTCGCGGTCGCACTTGCTCTCGCCGCATCGGGGGCCCCGGCTGAGCCCCTCTATCCCGCCGCTCTGATGAATTGGATGGTGGAGGGATCTTTCCACGCTCTTATCGTGGACAAATCCGAACAGCGACTCCATGTGTGGCATATCCGGGACGGGGAGCCCCGGCTGATCGAGTCGTACCGATGCTCCACAGGCGAAAAGGACGGGGACAAATGGGTACGCGGCGACATGCGGACCCCTGAGGGAGTCTATTTCTTCTGTTCAGTCATCGACGGCCGCAAACTGCCCCCCAAGTACGGGGTGTGGGCGTTTACGACCGATTACCCGAATTTCGTGGATCGCCGTCGTGGAAAGAGCGGCGACGGAATATGGCTGCACGGTCGTGACAAGCCGCTTGCATCCCGGCCTGATTCCAACGGCTGCATCGCGTTGGAGAACGCGGATTTGATCAAGGTCTCCCGCTTTATTCGACTCCAGAGCACGCCCCTTATTGTCGTAAAAAAGATGATAATGGAGCCTCGCAGCCGCATTATCGAGCGAGAGCGGGACGCCCGCGCTTTTATCGAGTCATGGCGTCAGGCTTGGGAATCTCAGAACTTGGAGCGCTATATGAGCCACTACTCGCGCAACTTCCAGAGTGGATGGCTCGATTATGCAAGTTGGAAGGAGAAGAAGCGGAAGCTTATCGAGAGATACGCCAAGATACGAGTCAAATTGGGCACTCCCTATATTTTCAGAGAGAACGGGCTGGTAACCGGCATCTTCACCCAGGCATACAAGTCTGACGGCTTTTCCGCTGTGGGGATAAAAATCCTCTACATGACCCACGAGGGCGGTTACCGGATTTATTCCGAGGATTTTCACCAACAGGTGGACGATGCCTTCCCTGTTCGGGTGCTGCTTGCCAAGGCAGGAGGCTGGACGGAGCCGGAGAAGGAGACGGAGGCAAGGCCGGAATTCCGTATTCGTCTTGTTTCCACCGACGAGCCGGAGGCAGTCGGTCGGGACGACATCGAGAGTCCACGACCGGTCGCTCCTTCACGCGCTGTGGTTTTGGATACTCTTGCGATGAGCACTGCCAAGGCCGCGGCGCCGCCGGCTCTGGATACCAACGAGATGCTCCCGGGCGAACCCGTTGTCGAAGCGACAGTCGTTGCCCGACTTGTGCCGGAAGATGGCGCGGCAATTGAAGAGCCCGGTGCGCGGCGTACGGCTGCGGTACTATCTGAGTCTCCCGCTTATGAGACACATGTCGCCGCGACCGATGGAGGAGGGGGGACCGTAATTCGCTGCGAGAATCCGCCAACGGCCGCGGCGGTCCCGGTGCACCACCAGCAGACGCATGGAGCCACGGAGCCCAAACAGCCGAAAACGCGGTCATCCGATGTCCGCGGGGAAGACGAATCCGCACAGGTAAGGCAATTTCTCAAGAAGTGGGAATCCGCCTGGATGAAAAAGGATCTTGACAGGTACATGAAAATGTATCATCCCGATTTCCGGGCCGGCGACCTCAACTACGACAAGTTGCGGAAATCAAAGAAAGCCTTCTTCCGCAAGTATGGAGTAATAAAAGTAGAACTGGACCAGGTCGAAATCAGCAGAACCGAGGGCCGGCTGCACGTCAAGTTCCACCAGACCTTCCAGGGAGATGATTACCGTGACAAAGGTTGGAAAACTATGGTCCTGGTTGGCGGGAAGGGCGAGAGCTTCCGGATCGTCGAAGAGCATTGGTCCAAGCTGTAGAGACATTCCTCCGATCCCCGCTCCTAAGACGCACAAGAAATCCCGCTACTCCATCGTGGTGATCAGCGAATCCGGCGTTTCCCGCCAGATCGAGCTCACACGCTTTCGGCTGCGATTGGCCTTTGCCGTTGCGGCTGGAGTGGTAGCTGTCTTGATCGTTGCCTTTCTCACGGTACGGTCTGCCGCGCCTGTGGACAAGTCGCTGATCGCGGAGCGCGACGCCCTCTCCGACAAGGTTCGCGCTCTCGAAGAGAGGCTTCAGAAGCAAGAACTGGAACTCACGGTCCGGAAGAATCGTCTCCACGAGATGGAAGAGTCGCTCGCCAAGGCAGTCACGGAGCAGCCGCCGGCGTCGCTCGGAGATGGGCGAATTTCCCGGGAAGGACCGCTCACATCGATTCCCGAGCAAATTGAGACTTCGCGTACTGCGCCGCCATTTCCAGAGACGAAAGAGGAAGCGGTAGAGCATGCCCCCGCGGCCGCCGGGCGCTCACGTGCACCTGAACCCCGACCATCTCCGCCAACGCGGCCGGTAGAAGAGACCGAGAGGGCTTCGACAGGCCCTTCACCGATCGCGTTTAACGCCCAGGACGTGACCGCTGCGGCCGAGGGTCCGAACAGGGTGAAACTGAGTTTTCGGTTGGTAAAGGACCAGCCGAAAGTGCGCTTTTCGGGATACCTCTTTGCTGTCGTTGAGATGAAGGACGCACGCGGGGAAAGTCGGATCATTGCATACCCGAATCGGACAAAACTTGGCGACGAAGACCTTCCGCAGGACTACTTGGCCGGCGAAAAACTCGCATTCAAATTGAATCAAAAAGTGGAATTGACGTACGAGGACAAACGAGCGAGTGCCGCCCTTTCGAGGGTGACGATCGTTTTGTACAACGAGGACGGGAACATTGTCTTTCAGCGCGGGTTCGACCGAAGCGAGCTCAAGCTCGTAAGCACTCCGGCCACAAGGACTGAAGCCCTGCACCCGGCCGTTCCGCGGCCTGAAAAGAAGAGACAGGCATTGTGAGACTGACGATTGTCCGAACGAGTTCGCGTTCCCCCGGAGCTGACGACCGGTTGTTTGTCTCATTCCCTCGCAGCAGACCGTTCCCACCAGTCGCGTAAAGGGTCTCACACCATGCGGATTTCCGCGAGTCGACTCTGTCTCGGTGCGTGCTTGGTCTTCTTGATACCCGCGGGGTTTGCCTATGCGGAAACCGTTCACCAAGTTTACCTGAAAGGCACCGACTCTCAACTGGACGTCTATTTTATTAAAGGGCGACTCCCAGGCCCCACGCTTATGATTGTCGGCGGAATCCAGGGGGACGAGCCGGGAGGATACCTGGCGGCGGACCTTTACGCGGATATTGCCCTGAAGCGCGGCAACATGATCGTGGTGCCGCGGGCAAATTTCTCCTCAATCGTCAGTGACGCCCGCGGTCTACAGGGAGATATGAACCGTAAGTTTGCGGGCCGGGTCGCGGATCCGGACAGGGACGCGAAGGTCGTTGAGATCCTCAAGGACTTGATGAAGCAGAGCGATTTCTTCCTGAACCTTCACGACGGGTCCGGCTATTATCACCCGGTATGGGAGTCTCCGCTGCGTAACCCAATGCGATACGGCCAATCGATCATAGCGGACGCTGAGAGCCACACGCGGGGCGATGGGAAGGTGATCGATCTGGGCAATGCCGCGCGGCGGGTCATTGAAAGGGTCAACGCTCAAATTGAGGACGTGGGCCACCTGTTTCGTTTCAACAATCACGACACGTTGGCGGAAAATACCCGCCATAAGGAGCAGCGACTCTCAGCCACGTTTTACGCGCTTACCCAAATCGGAATCCCCGCGTTCGGAATCGAAACCTCCAAGGACATCCCGGATTACCGTGTCAGAGTGCGCTATCAGACCATGGTAGTGAACGCTTTTCTCGAGGAGTTCGGGATCGTGCTGGAGAATCCAAAGCTCTGCCTGGACAATCCTGCGCTCAGGTACCTCATCGTGTCGGTGAACGGCGCCACCCCCATTGTGGTGAGTGGTCAGGATGTCCTCAAGGTGCAGAAAGGTGACCGCATCAGAATCGTCCATATCGATTCGAATTACTCGCGGGGACTTACAGCTCAGATCAAGGGGACGAAATCGCTTGTGAATTACCTGGACCGGGAAATTGTAGTTAACTCCGATATGGTGATTCAAGTGCGCAAAGACCGGTTCCTTATAGCACAGATCCCGGTGGAGCTGATTCCTGAAAGCCGCCGCCACGAGACCGTCGGCGTCCACTTTGAGCCGCGGGTGGAATACTTCTGTGTGCGTGTGAATGATACCACCTATGCTGTGAAGCCTGACGAAGAAATCACCGTGACGCGTGGAGACACACTCGTTGTTACCGATCCAAAAACTACCTTGAGCAAGAGCGATGAAAAGGCCATGCGAATCGACTTGAGAGGCTTTCAATCCGAGTCGTCCGGATATCCGATCGAGGACCGCGGCCATGTGATTGACACGGACAAGAACCTTCAACCCAAGTATGGTCACGCGCGCGGTGATGCCGTCGTATACCCGTTGCAAGCCAAGCTCCACAAGAAGATCCTGGGCCAGTGCAGAATCGCCGTAACCAACCCTCGCTTGGACTATCTCGTACTCCGAGGGGCAAACGGAGCAGGATTTATCGTGCAGCCGGGTGACATGCTCGAAGTGCCCTCCGAGGAAGTTATCCGCATCATGGACATTCGGACCAACCTTCCCGAGTCGGCGCCGCTGTTCATCACCATGTCCGGCAGTACCATCCGATGGAA
This sequence comes from Desulfomonile sp., assembly GCA_020216785.1. Taxonomy (GTDB): domain Bacteria; phylum Desulfobacterota; class Desulfomonilia; order Desulfomonilales; family Desulfomonilaceae; genus JAIWNO01. Next base: position 8,616 of record JAIWNO010000239.1, on the reverse strand, counting down.
GCGGAACGGATCGGCCGGGATCGATGCTTCCAAGCTCCCGGAGCGAGAAACACCGCTTGACGTGACCCGCAACGGACGAAGCTTCGGCAGAATTTGGGTCAAACAGGGCAACGAGCTGCGCGTAACCTCAGCAAGCGGGCGGGAGAGAGCGGCTGTCGTTCCCGTCCGTTATCAAGACTCCCGAGCGCAATAGACTGTCGGCCCATGACCTGTCATGGCGCCAGGGGGAGCGATGCCCGAGATGGTCCTCCATTTTGGGAACGAGCCACTCCATCAGGTAGGCGTAAGACCCGCCCCTATGTTCCTCACATGACCTCGTGCTGGTAGAAGCAGACTTAATGTCCGTGAGCGGACTCGGAGGACCCGTTCCGTAAACTGAAGTCATGCCCTGGCGTGATTATTTATAATGTGCCCTTTGGGTGAAGATCTGAAAGAGAAACGCGGGCCATCGATTCCGCGGCTTCCCGGCGATGATGGAATAGATGCTTTCAAATTATTGTCGTTCTTGACTTAAGTTATAAAGAAAGATACACTTCCATTGAAGCTTTGATCGAGAACTGCGATGCGCATTAATACGAGCACCAGATATAGCGTTCGCGCGCTGTTTGATCTCGCGTTCCACGGGGGGGGTGGCCCCATCCAGGTAAAAGACATTTCGCGGAGACAAAATTTGTCTCAGCGCTACCTTGAGCAGATCTTCAACCGCCTTGTCAGAAAAGGGATTCTGAAGAGCAAGCGCGGACCCCACGGGGGATATATGCTGGCCCGGCCTCCTGCAGGAATAACGGTGGCTGATATTATTCTTGCGGCCCAGGGCCCCATCGTCCCTGTCGCCTGCCTGGCGGACGGCAAGCGCAAAGGAACCGCCTGCAGCGTGATGCCGCAATGTGTCACCAGACACATCTGGCGTGAGACTCAACGACGCCTCTCGTCATACTACAACTCGGTCACGCTCGCCGACCTGTGCGAAATGGCCGACCGGCAGGGAATTCAAAGAGATCCCGCCGTCGAGTCCGAACAGGCTTAGTTCTTCACTATTCCTTTCGTTCCCGTATCAGACGGTGCTAAACTTCTCTCCGATCGACCCAATTGATTGCGACCTTCTTGCATCGAGGTGAAAGCGAAAGCGCGCAGGTTTGTTTGGTGCCCAAACCCGGCATAAGGTGGAGAGGTGGAAACGATGCTGAAACACGGCAAGAGCTACGATGAAGTATACGGTGCCTTCGCCTGGGAGGTACCGGAACTCTACAACATCGGTGTTGATATTTGCGACAAGTGGGCCGCTGATCAGCACAGGTTGGCGCTCATCTACGAAGGACCGGACGGGACCGTGGAGCGTTACACCTTTGCCGATGTGCAAAGACTGTCAAATCGGCTTGCCAACGCTCTCATCGCTCATGGAATCGAGCGTGGCGACAGGATCGGCATTCTCCTGGGGCAGTGCCCCGAAACTGCCATAAGTCATGTGGCCGTATACAAAATCGGCGGCATTGCGATCCCGCTCTTTACCCTTTTCGGGGTGGACGCTCTGGAATACAGGTTATCCAACTCCGGCGCGAAATGCGTCATTACCGACAGAGCGAATGTCCACAAGGTGCTGGAAATCCGCGACGCTCTGCCGAACCTGCAACTTGTGGTCGTGACCGACGAGGAAGCCGACGGCGGCACGGTCACGTTCCAACAACTCGTGGGCCTAGGCTCCGATCGATTTCAACCGGTTCGTACGAGGGCCGACGATCCAGCGCTCATCATTTACACTTCGGGAACGACCGGGCCGCCCAAGGGCGCGCTCCATGCGCACCGAGTCGTGTTAGGCCATCTCCCGGGCGTGGAGTTCCCCCACAACTTCTTCCCCCAGGATGGTGATCTTTTCTGGACACCGGCGGACTGGGCATGGATTGGCGGGCTCATTGACGTGCTTTTTCCGAGCTGGCACCACGGCGTGCCGGTTCTGGCCCATCGCGCGCGTAAGTTCGACCCCGAAGAGGCATTCCACCTGATCGCAAAACACGGGGTGCGCAATGCATTTATGCCTCCAACCGCGCTGAAGCTTATGCGCCAGGTGCCTGATCCAAGGAAACGTTACGGCTTTGTCATGCGCAGTATCGGCTCGGGCGGAGAGACCCTTGGCGAAGAGCTTCTGGAATGGGGCCGCGAGGTGATGGGCGTCACGATCAACGAATTCTACGGCCAGACTGAAGTCAATCTTGTGGTGGGGAACTGTGCTGAAGTGATGCAGATCCGGCCCGGCTCAATGGGCCGGCCCGTCCCGGGTCACGTCGTCGATGTGATTGACGAGTCGGGTCAGCCGCTGCCTCCCGGCACTGCAGGCGAGGTGGCGATCAAACGGCCTGACGCCGTGATGTTCCTTGAGTATTGGAGTAATCCGCGAGCTACCGAAGAGAAGTACATCGGCGATTGGTGCCTCACCGGCGACCTTGCCAAAAAGGATGAGGACGGGTACCTCTGGTTCGTCGGCCGGAAGGATGACGTGATCACCAGCGCGGGTTATCGCATCGGGCCTGCTGAGATCGAGGACTGCCTCCTCAAGCATCCCGCGGTAAGCATTGCTGCGGCAATTGGCAAGCCCGACAAGGTGCGCACCGAGATCGTAAAGGCGTTCATCGTGCTCAAGCCTGGGATTGATCCCGGACCCGAACTCCAGGAAGAGATCAAGGGCTTCGTCAAGACAAGACTCGCGGCCCACGAGTTCCCTCGGGAGATAGAATTCGTGCCCGAGCTTCCCATGACCGCGACAGGCAAGATCATGCGCAAAGAACTTCGCAGACTCGAAGAAGAGAGACTCTCTGAGCTTGTTACGTAGCGAACAGCCGCATGCTCTTCATGAGACGCCCGTAGCGCGATCACCAAAGGACGCCTTCGCACACCGTTCCATGGCGCCGCACCCATTCGGGCATACAACAAGGCGGCGGTGGAGGCGCCGGCATCGGAGGAAGCGGCTTTAGTCGGGCTGGATAGGGAAGGGGAGGGGTCTTGTATGGGCCGGGAGGGCAATAGAGCCACCCAGGAACCTCGAAGACTCTCGGGTAATAAATTCGCGGCGGACCGCACTCAGCTGCGTACAGCACCTGCACCGCCAGACCCAGCGCTATCGCCAGGACGAACAAGACTCCTCGTATTCGCATGAGGACATGCCTCGACAGTAATGCCCACCTTATACGCGAGACGCACGCCACAAGTCAATCAGCAAATTCTGTCTCATGCAACCCTTCGGTTTCCTGCGGGCTCGCAATGACATCTCCCCGGGACCTTTAATACGACCTTGCGTCCAAGACGATACGGTTCGCTGAGCCATTGAAAAGGCAGATCCGCAGAGACTGTCTCAGAATCCGTACAAAAGCTGCCATCGCAGCACGAATACCCCTCACCTTAACCCTCTCCCTAAGGGAGAGGGGACCGGAAATCGGCCCCACAGGCCTCCTCTCCCACTGGGAGAGGGCCGGGGTGAGGGTGACAAAGACAGGTCCCAGACTCGATCGTGCCACGATTTTCAACTTCTCCCGAGTTTTGAGACAGTCTCTTCCACCCTGCCTGACAGTGACGGGACATTCCGCGAAACGCGAGGCCGTCCCCATAGCAAGATCTGACTTCGCCATGCCCCGTCCGTACATCTGTTGATCATTCAACTCGAACGTGTGATAAAGTGTCGCCGTCTCGAACAGCCGAGGCGTCAATTCGGCAATAAGGCGGGTTTCATGAAACCGGACCGGATCATTACTGCGCACAAGGTAGACGGCGAAAGCGAAGTGGAGCGCAACCTCCGACCTCTGCGCCTGAGCGACTATGTGGGGCAACAGCGGCTCAAGGAGAACCTCACGGTCTTCGTGGAGGCTGCGTCTGCAAGGGGCGAGGCGCTCGACCACATCCTGTTTCACGGACCGCCCGGCCTTGGCAAGACCACTTTGGCCCACATCATAGCACGGGAAATGGGAGTGCAGATCCGCACCACCTCAGGGCCGGTCGTTGAGAAGCCGGGCGACCTTGCGGCGATCCTCACCAACCTGGAGCCTCGCGATGTGCTTTTTATCGATGAGATTCATCGGCTGTCGCCCGCGGTGGAAGAAATCCTTTACCCCGCGATGGAAGACTTCAAGCTCGACATCATCATCGGTCAAGGTCCGAGCGCTCGCACCATCAAACTCGATGTGGCGCCGTTTACGCTCGTCGGCGCGACCACACGGAGCGGTCTGCTTACCAATCCGTTGCGAGATCGCTTCGGCATCATGTTCCACATGGAATTCTATTCGGTGGAAGAACTCGAACAGATCGTCTCCAGGTCGGCGTCAATCCTGAACGTCCTCGTGGATCGCGAAGGGGCTCGTGAAATCGCGAGCCGTTCTCGAGCCACGCCTCGAGTGGCGAATCGCCTGACTCGCCGGGTTCGCGATTTCGCGCAGGTTCGAGGCACGGGGAAGATCGACAGGGAAACGGCGCAGATGGCTTTGGACATGCTGGACGTGGATCGGTCCGGCCTTGAGACCATGGACCGCAAATACCTCGAGGCGATCATCGTCAAGTTCGACGGCGGCCCCGTCGGCATCGACACGCTGGCCGCCGCCCTCGGTGAGGAGAAAGATACTCTGGAAGACGTATTCGAACCCTACCTCGTGAAAGAGGGCTTTGTGGACCGCACTCCGCGCGGCCGCGTCGCGACGAGGCGGGCATACGAACATCTCAAGCTCAAGCGGAGTCGCACCGGTCAGCCTGACCTTTTTGCATAGAAGAGATACGTCTGCGCGAGAAGCCCTTATGGCCGGACGAATCACCATCCTCGACGAAACGGTTATCAACCGGATAGCCGCCGGTGAGGTCGTGGAGCGTCCCGCGTCGGTGGTAAAGGAGTTAGTAGAGAATTCCATCGACGCTGAAGCGACCTCGATACAGGTCGATATCGAAAACGGCGGCAAGAAGCTCATTCGAGTCCGAGACAACGGTACGGGAATGAGCCGCGACGACGCGTTCCTTGCGTTGGAACGGCACGCTACGTCTAAGCTGCGTACAGAGAAAGACCTGATGGGGATCGCGACGATGGGCTTTCGGGGCGAGGCGCTTGCCAGTATTGCGTCCGTATCCCAATTGAGGCTGCTCACGTGCGACGGAAACGAACCCGCTGGGACCGAGATCATAATCGAGGGCGGCGCACTCCGGAAATCGGACGGATTGGGCCTTGCCCGAGGCACGGTCATTGAGGTGCGCAATCTGTTTTTCAACGTCCCCGTGCGCCGAAAGTTCCTCAAAAGCCCCCAGGTCGAAGCTGGGCATGTTCAGGAATTCCTCACGCGGTTTGCGCTCGCTTTCCCCGCGATTGGGTTCACCTATCGGGAAGACGGAAGAGTGAGAATGGACACGCCGCCGGTAAAGGGCACCTTTGAGCGCATCCACACGCTTTACGCCAAAGAGGTACGCGACAACCTGATTGCGGCGGAGCATTCCTCAGGCACTGCGCGGCTTCACGGCCTCGTCGCGCGGCCGCCGTACGCCCGGTCCAATATGCGGTCCGTGTTGACCTTTGTGAATGGGCGATGCGTGCGCGACCGCGTCATCAATTCCGCTGTTACTAAGGCGTTCGCCAATCTGATGGAGCGCGGCCGGTTTCCGTTTGCGATCCTGTTCCTGGAGGTGCCGCCCGAAGAGGTCGATGTGAACGTCCATCCACAGAAAGCGGAAGTGCGATTCATAAATCCCCAGCAGATTTATGACCTCATTGTGGATGGGATATACGAAGCGCTGACCGGCGCGCCCTTCAACGTGCTGAAGCCGCATCGTGAGCCGCTGCTGCCGGGGGCGGTGGCTGCCACCGTCGATCACCATCTTCGGGAAGGCCGACGCCCCGACGAACCGTTTGTTCGCCCTAAGAATTCCTCTCCGCTGCCCGCAGCCGCTCCAGCGCAGAAGCGTGGATCCGAGCCACCGAAAACGTCCGCACGTGACACCCCGGAAGCGCCCGGCCGGTTCGCGTCCTTGGGCGTGCTGGGAGCGCTGCCGAACTCTTTTGTGGTTCTCTATTCCGACGAGGAGTTGATCGTAATGGACCATCATGCTGCTCACGAGCGGGTCCTGTTCGAGCGCCTCCGCCGCACGGAGCATGAAAGGGAGCCAAGTGAGAGCCAAGACCTTCTCATTCCGATCGTTCTCGAATTCACCGCGCTGGAAACGAGACTGCTGTCGGCCCATCTGGAAACTCTGCGGAGAGTCGGCTTTTCGGTGGAGGAGTTCGGCGACACAGCCCTCGTCGTGCGAGGAGTGCCCGGGTGGTTCGGCTGCACGGATTTGGAAGACTTCTTCAGGTCCCTCGTGGAAGTAATGCTCGATACCGGGACAAAGGGTGACCCGTCACGACTCAAAGACGAGCTTTTCAAGAAAATGGCATGCAATGCCGCAGTTAAGGAAGCGTCGTCAATGCGCCCGGAGGAGATCAAACACCTGCTCCGTGATCTTGACGGTGTCGGTTCTATCGATGTGTGCCCTCACGGCAGGCCGATAACCGCGAGGTTTTCGCTCGCAGAGATCCGAAGAAAAATGGGGCGGAAGTAGCCCGTGGGCGATCGTCGGTCGCTCCGCTCCCCGCAAGACGCGCAAAAAGAGGGTCTTGGCCATCGTGATTGGGGGGACACGCAACGCAACCATCGGAAATCCGCATGTCCAGTAAACAACCACTACGCGTACGAAGGGAAACAAATGCGATCCACAATTCCCAGCTGTCGAGGCCCGTCAACCTGGGTCCCGACGAGCAGCTGCCGGCTCTCGCCCTGTCCGCGGGCGGCGCAAGGGGCGCATATCAAATTGGTTGTTGGAAGGCGTTCGTCGAGCGCGGATTGTCATTCACCGCGGTGGCAGGTAGCTCCATCGGGGCGTTAAATGGCGCTTTCGTGTGCCAGGGGGATGTGAGCCGGGCGTGGAGCTTCTGGGAGGAAATCGCAGAAACAGGCATTGCTGCGCTGGATTACGCCACTTTGCGAAAGATGGCTGTTCGTCTGGCGGTGGATCTGGCGCTCCTCTTTGCTCCGGTGCCGAATCTCCGCACTGCACGACTGCTGAAGTACGCTCTCGCAGCAATGCGGGCGTTTTCTGCCCGGGGGTCGCTGGGGACGCTGCGGCGATACGGGCTGGTCGATCTGGAGAAACTCGCACCTGTGCTCGACCGTTACCTGGATTTTGAACGCGTGAGCCATTCGAGCGTAACGCTTTTTGTCACTGCTTACAGCCCACCGGAGCTGAGAGGGCCGTTGGGCAGATCCATTTGGTTCAAGCTCCAGGATCTGGATGAGGACATGGCCCGCAAGGTGATTGCTGCCTCGATTTCACTGCCGCTGATCTTTCCGCCCGTCGAATTGAATGGCGCGTCGCTTCGGGACGGCGGCATTTCCGAGTGGGTGCCGATTCGGCCGCTGTTCGACCATGGGTTCCGGAGGATAATTCTGGTGGGGACAAAACCCGGATTCGGTTACAACGCCCGCTCTTATCCGGGCTGCCAAGTTCTCATCGTGAAGCCGGGCACATCCCTAGGGCGCTTTCCCATATCCACTTTGCGCTTCACCGGAGAGGCGGTGGATCGCTGGATGAAATTGGGGTACGAAGACGCGAGCCGAACTCTCGAAGAGAGCGGCGGTTGGTGAAGCCCGGAGGCCGTTCACCAAGTTAATTTGGACGGACACATCTCCTCTCGGGAAGAATGACTCGCACGTTCCTTATAGCTGCAAGGATCTTTCTCGTGTCGAGAGGTTTGCCGAGCACAAAATCGACGCCCGACTCCACCATTCGCCCCTTTTCGAGGGCTTGTCCTCCCCAGCCGGTTATCAGGATGAACGGCGGTTTGGGGATGTTCTTGTCGGAACATACTTGTTTCATTATCTTGAATACTTCCCACCCATTCATTTCCGGCATGCCGAGATCGCAGATCACGACGTCAACACTGTTGGCTTGAAACAATGTGAGCGCTTCCAGACCCGACGTAGCGACGAAGACCTCCTGTCCGTGCCGCGTGAGAATCTGTTTAAACATGGTCACAATGGGGGCCGTGTCGTCCACTACGAGAATGGTAAGTTTGAGGTCGGAAATGTTCACCGACTCTTCCGACAAGCGCGATGGAACTTCCTTTGCAAGGGGAAGACGCACAGTGAAGGTCGCGCCCTGACCAGGTACGCTGTCTACGGTAATGGTGCCGCCATGGCGTAAGACAATGCCGTGACAAACTGCCAAGCCCATTCCGGTACCCGCGGCTACTCGCTTGGTGCTCCAAAACGGCTCAAATACCTTTCTCAGATCTTCCGCCGGTATGCCCACCCCGGTGTCGCGAACGCAAAGGACGACATGATCGCACTCAACTGCGGAAGAAATATCGATGGCCCCGCCGTTCGGGAGGGCTTCGGCCGCGTTCTTGATCAGATTTACCAGCATCTCGAACATCTCGCTCTGTTTGCCTTTGACGATGCAGCCATCTTCGAGGGCGAGGGAGAAGTCGATGGTTATCCCTGTCCTCTCGGGGTTGGTTTTCCACCAGGGCCTGGTGATTTCCGCAGCCTGACGAACCGTTTCGGAAAGATCGAAGAGCGCGTTGTCATGCGGAGGGAGGTCGGCACGCACGTTCGCGAAACT